>CAIWPS010000001.1 GCA_903914615.1 uncultured beta proteobacterium
GCCCAGAACGCAGCCTGCCGCGAGCAGGAAACCGCTGAAGCCGTTGCACGAATACACGGCACCGAAAACGTCGGCGGAGCCGTCGCTCGCGAAGGGCAGCACACCGCTGGGCCAGATGGATGGCGCGGAATACGTCTGCCCAGCGTGCGCCGTGGCGAACGCCAGTGTCAAGTTGTATTGGGTGTCGTAGCCGAAGGCCCCGCGACCGTAGTTCGAGATCGACATCGGGTACAGCGGCTGCAGCTGGCCGATGTCCAGCCCGGTCGCGCCAACGCCGCCGGGCACGAACCCGAAGCCCAGGCCGCCGTTGCTCCGGTCCGCAGTGACGACGATCTGGTTCGGCGCAAAGACCGCCGTGGTGACAACCGATCCATGGTTCAGGATCTGGACGCTGGCCGTGCCTTGAAAGATCGCACTGAAGGCGACACCCAGCCCGTTGGCATTGACAACATTGGCATCGTCGCCGTCGAAAATGAAACGCGTCGAATAGCCGTTGTACGCGTAGTTCGTGCCACCCAGCACCACGTCCGCATAGGGCACCGTCAAGGTGTACTCGACTGCAGCGGCATGAACAGCGCCGGCGCTGACGATCAGCGGCGCGAGGCGTGACAGCGCGCGTGGGCCGATGTTGGTGATGTTCATTTCTCGTCTTCTCCACTTCTTGTCAGGGCGACATGGTGACATGGCAAGCGACCGCGCAACAGAGGAGGTTTCCGAATCTCCGGTGAATTCGAGCAGCCTGAGGACACGGCACCACCTGCCGCGCGCTTAGCTGATCAGGACGGCGATGATCGCAATAACCACCGTGGAGGTGGTCTTGCCACCACCGTTGCCGCTGCCACTGCCACTGCCGCTGGACTGTGACCCGGTCGGCTTGGTTGTGGGCTCGGCATGGGCCGGCAGCGCAGCCAAGTTGGCTGCGAGGCTGAGGGCGATGATGGCGACGGCTGATGATTTGCGCATGATGGACTCCGATGAGGTCTGGTTGAGGGAATCACTGCCTGCCGCGGTGACCATGACGGCTGGCAAACGACGTTCGGGATGCGGCATCGACGGCAAAATTGTCGCCGCCGATTCTGAGCCAGGTCTTGAAGCGGGCCTGAATTCGGTATGAATTCAGACCCATACCCAGTCCGTCAAACCTCAGCCTCGTCCCTTGCAGGCGCCAGCAGGACGTGACCAGAGCTGTGGAACGGACAAGGTTTTGCTCGATCCGGCTCAGGGCAACGACACGCTGCTCAGCTGGGTCCCCGCCACGTTGGAGGGTTGCTTGAGCGCCAGCTCCTTCCTGCAGAAGAAACGGGCCCCCCGCACGGCCTCGGCCCAGGTGGCTGTCTCATAGACGTCGCGTTGCAGGATGCCGCGCCGGGTGAACATGAACTCGCGCAGCGCATCGGTGCCGATTTCTGCCTGGTCGTAGAGCCGCTGCTGCACGTGCGTCATCTGCGGGTTGCAGGCTGCATCGAGCCCGACGCCCTGCGCCATGGCAGCCCCGCTGAACAACAGGATCAGCGCGAGCGGGGAACGGAAGAGAACTTGCGGGTTGGAACGGGTCTTCATGGTTGATCTCCAGTCAGGTTGAGGCTAGGGCTGAGCAGTGATTTCGAGGTACCCATCAGCGGCTTCACAAAGCCATTGCGCCGCTGCATCGTCGATGCGTGCTGCAACATCGATGAAACGAACTTTCGCGTCCAACCCTGCGCAAGGTCTTGAAGCGAGCCTGAATTGCGTATGAATTGGCAAAGGCTGCTTGCAGCCTGCACCGAGCGTGGCGCGAGCTGTCCTATGAGGCCTCCCGAATCCCCGAACCAGCGAGGTTAGGATGCGCTGTCCTTCAGGTTCGATGCCAGCAGGCGGCCTCCTGAATTCGAGTACCGCGTCTGGCCCAAGTGGAGCGTCTGCAATGTCCAGCCCAAATGTCGAGACCGAGTACCGGTTCGGTGAGTACCGACTGTTACCGGCCGAACAGCAACTGTTGCGCGGCAACGCGGAGGTGCCGCTCACCGCGCGCGCCTTCGCTGTGTTGCGGATGCTGGTGGAACATGCAGGCAAGTTAGTGAGCAAGGACGAACTGCTGCTGCGCGTGTGGGCGGGTGTGGTCGTCGAGGAGAACAACCTTGCGGTGCAGGTGGGTGTATTGCGCAAGGCACTGGGGCCAACGCTGATCGCGACAATCCCCGGGCGCGGTTACCGCTTCACCGGTGTGCTGATCGATGCGTCCGGGGATGCCAGACAGGTTGCCGCTCAAGGCCGGACAGATTCTGCGCCGCCTGCTGTCGCGCCGATGGCATCACTGGGCAACCTGCCGGCCGCAGCGCCGCCGCTGTACGGCCGCGCCGACGACCTTCTGGCGCTGCGAGCCCTGATCGACTCGCACCGGCTGGTCACACTCGTCGGCGCCGGCGGCATCGGCAAGACTGCGCTGGCCCAGGCGCTAGCGCATGAATGCCTCGGCCTGCTGGACGACGGCGTCTGGTGGGTCGAACTGGCGCCGCTCACCGACGCGGCACTGGTGGCCAGCACGGTGGCCAGCGTGCTTCGCGGCACGCTTGGCCCCGATGCGTCGATCGAGAGCTTTGCGAAGACTCTAGGCGCGAGCCGGATGCTGATCGTGCTCGACAATTGCGAGCACCTGCTGCAGCCTGTGGCCGAAGTGGCCGCTGCCTTGCTACGCGGAGCGCCGAACGTGCGCCTGGTGGCCACCAGCCAGGAGCCGCTGAAGGTGGCGCAGGAGCAGGTTTGTCGGCTAGGCCCGCTGGCGCTGCCCGACGGCGTGGAGATCCACTTTGCACGCCAGGCCGGCGCTGTCGTACTGTTCGAGGCGCGCGCCCGTGCGGCGGATCCGCGCTTCGCGTTGACCCAGCGCAACGTGGCCGACGTGATCGAGATCTGCCGGCGCCTGGACGGCATTGCTTTGGCCATCGAACTGGCTGCCGCCCGCGTACCGCTGCTCGGAGTGGCCGGACTACGGGCGCGGCTGGACGAACGCTTCCAGGTTCTGAGCGGCGGAGCGCGCCTGGCGCTGCAGCGCCACCAGACGCTGCGCGCCGCACTGGAATGGAGCCATGGCCTGCTCACGCCCGAGGAACAGATGGTGTTCCGGCGGCTGGCGGTGTTCGTCGGCAGCTTCGGGCTGGAGAGCGCTCAGCATGTCGCTGCCGGCACCGATCTCGATGTCTGGGTCGTACTGGACCGACTGGGTGGTCTGGTGGACAAGTCGCTTGTGGTGGCCGAGACCGGCGCCGAGCCGCGCTACCGGTTGCTGGAGACGACCCGCGCGTTCGCGCTTGAGAAGGTGGCCGACGCCTGCGAGACCGATTCGGTCCGGCGCCGCCACGCGCAGGCGTTGCTGGCGGTGTTCGAAGGCTCGCACGAAACAGAGTACACGCTGTCGGTCCAGGCCCAACTGGAGCGTTACCTCCCGGACCTTGACAACGCCCGCGCCGCGCTGGACTGGTCAGCCAGTGCCGATGGCGCTGCACAACTGCAGATCGCGCTGGCCGGCGCGATCATCTGGATCTGGTTTCTCGCCGGGCTGCGGCCCGAAGGCTTGCGCCGCACCGAGGCGGCCATGGAGGCGATCGGACCGTCCACGCCGCCGCATCTGGAAGCGCGGCTGCTGGCGTATTGGCCCAAACTGGCGCATCCCGCCGTGGGCGACAAGGAACTTGTGGGGGTGGCTCGCGCCATCGAGATCTATCGGCGGCTCGGTGATCGCCGATCGCTCTACGCCGCCCTGTGCACGCAAGGGAAGTTCGCCTACAGCGATTCGCTCGACGAAGCGGACGACCTGCTGATTGAAGCCGAGCAGCTCATCGAAGCGGACTGGCCCCCGGCCATGCGCTTCCAGTTGCTGCACGCGCGTTCAAACGTCAGCGACAAGCGCGGGCGCTATGAGGAGGCTATTGCTTTGCTAGACGAGTTCGGCCGGCTGGCTCGCGCCCTGGGCGACCAGCGCAAGATTCTGACGGCGCTGATCAACTCTGAACAGGCCCTGGCAGCGCTCGGCCGCCTGGAAGAATCCGTCGCTCGCGGGCGCGAGCTTGTTCGGCTGCTTCAGGAAGAGCCTGCCTTACGCAGCGGCAACGAGCACTTCGTTCTGAAGAACCTGCTGATGTCCCTGGCGCGCCTGGGCAACGTCAACGAGGCCTGCGATCTGGCCCGGCTCGCGCGGCCGGCCTTCGACAAGCTCGGTGGCACCTGGGAGCTGCTGGATCCCTGCGCGCTCATCGCTTTCAAACAGGGCCGATTGGACGATGCGGCTCGCATGCTTGGGCGCGCCGACCGCATCTGCGCTGACGGCAACTTCCAGCGCGATACCGTCGAACAGATGTTGCGCGAGAGTCTGCTGAATGGTTTGGCCGGGGCCTTGCCAGCACCGGAGATGTCGCATTTGATGAAGGCGGGAGAATCACTCAGCGACCACGAAGCCCTGCTCCTGGCGTTCGGTTAGCCGTAACAGTTGCCGCCGCATGGACGGCTGCGGGGCTCATGTCAGAACCTCGACCGGCATCGCTGCGCGGTTCGCGAGATCCCAGGCATCTCAGAGATAGGGGCCGAAGCACTCAGCGGCGTGGAGAGCGTCGACGAGTTGACTGCGTGGGGCGTCCCGACGAGGCAACGGGCGCGGTGGCTGCCCGGAATGAATCAGTCTCGACCCCTTCGGCGCGGCCCGATTGCCTTCGCACCGAAACATCAAGGCCGACTCGCCGGCCGAGCTCCATCAACAGCAAACCTAGCGAATCCGCGTCCCCTTCAGACAGCGCGTACTGCACAGCAGCACCGACCTGCGAAACCGACATTGCGCCGAGGTGCAACAGCGACTCGCGGTGCTGATAAGCACGAAGGGCCCGTTCTTCGGTCCGAATCTTCGATTTCACTTCGAGCTCGCAGAGCCATCACAAGGGCTCTCGTGCACTAGTGTAAAGGCAGCCGAGATGTTCCCTGAATCTCCGCACCAGGCCTCACCTGTTGCCCCGCGCCGACCATTTGTGCAGTTCGTGCAATTCGCGCTTTACGTCCGCTGGAAAGCCGCGACGATTGCCACGGCGGTCTGCCATGAGTTCTTCAAAGACCTTCGCCGTGAGTGCGTGGTCATCCCAGCACAGCGCAAGCCGATTGGCAATGCGAGGGAACTGCTCGCACAGAGTCAAGGGCCGTAGGTCTGCTTGCAGCCTGTGGAGCCAGACAAGCGCGAGATCAGAGAGCCTGGCGTCGCGAGGATTTGGGGGCGAACGCAGCAGTCGCCCGCTGTCATCGTGCTTGAGGCGGCGCGGCAGTCGCAGGTCGCGGCCACGATCTGACTCGTGCCGATACGCAGCGATGTCGGTGTCTGAAAAGCCCTGGTTGGATCGTCGCATCGCGGGGCCGTCTGATGTGCCAGAGCTTGCTATCGGACGTTCGCAGCTGAACTTGAGCCGCGCTCAGCCCGTGGGTACTTGCTGCGCGGTCGAGGGGACCAGGCGATGGACTGGACGGGCATGCGCGCGCACTCATGCCGCCAGGCGCATGCGCGCCAGGAATAAGCTGGCCAGCGCCGCGGCCACGAACGCGCGCGTACCGTTCTTGGCCAGTCCCCAGTTGCGCGCCTTGTCGGGACCCCACAGCCGCTTGAACACGCCGAAGACGTGTTCCGCCCGGGCTGAAACGCGGGACTTGGCACGGTTGACCATGCACTCGAGTTCCTCCGTTGGGCTGGCCTTGCGCATCGTCTTGCTGGTGAAGTCCTGGGCCTTCGGTGCCTTGCCTCGGATCAGCGTGTGCTGCGAGGCTTAGGCGCAGTCGCCGTACACCCTCTCTTCCTGCCCACGCAGCAGATCCGGCAGCGGGTGCTCGCCGTGCATGTTGGCCGCGGTGACGACGGCGGTGTGCGCCAGCCCAGTCTCGCTGTCCACACCAATGTGCAGCTTCATGCCAAAGTACCACCGCTGGCCGGCCTTCATGCCGTGGGCTTGCAGCACCTCGCCGAACTTGGCGAACAGGGCCTCTCCCAGCCTGTGCTTCTCCAGCAGACGGCGGAACTTCAGCAGCGTGATGGCGTCTGGTACCCACTCGCGGCCCAGGCCGATGCCGACGAAGCGGAGCAGTGAGGTGCTGTCCAGCAGCGCGTCTTCGCGGGCCGCATCGGCCAGATTGAACCAGTGCTGCACGAAGTGCATCCGCAACATTCACTCCCAGCCCACCGGCGGGCGACCGTTGTTGGCCTTCGGGTAGTGCGGCTCGATCTCGATGCACAAGTCCGTCCACGGGACGATCTGCCAGTACCGGCTGTCGGCCAGCCCAGCCTTTCGCGGGGGGCGGCTATGGGGTCGACTGGGCAGCGATGCTTGGCAAGTCCCAGCTGGACTCGATTGACAATGAAGACCCATGTCTTTACGATATCCGAAATCGTAAATAAAGGTGCCGCATGTCGGAGCCAACCACCATCTCGAGCAAGGGCCAGGTCACCGTGCCGCGCGAAGTCCGCGAGCGGCTCGGTCTGCAAGCAGGAGACAAAATCGCCTGGTCGATGCTGAGCAACGGCACCATCGTGCTGCGGCCGAAGACTCGTCGTCTGGCCGACCTGGTGGGCATCCTGACGCAGCCGGGGCAACACAGTGTGCCTGTCGACGAAATGCGCCTGCCTGAATGAGCATCGCCATCGACACGAACGTTCTCATTCGGATTCTGGTCCAAGACCCTTCGGCGCCGGATCAGTGTGCCGCGGCGCGCCGCCTCGTCGCCGAGGCCACCGCTGCGGGCGAGCCGTTACTCGTCAGCCTGTGCGCACTGCTCGAGACCGAGTGGGTTCTTCGCAGCCGCTACAAGGTGAACCGCAAGGCGATGACCACTGCCTTCATCTCGATGTTGGAGAGCCCCGGCATCGAGTTCGAGCACGACGCCACGGTGGAAGAGGCGCTCTACCTGCTCGACCAGTTTCCGACCGCGGACTTCGCCGACTGCCTCCTCGCCGCCCGAGCGACACACCTTGGCCGCTCGCGCTTCCTGACCTTCGACGCCGGAGCCGCACGTCTGCCACGCGGAGAACTTCTGCAATAGGCCGCCAGCCCCTGAACACCCGCCTTCGGCCATTATGAGAAGACCCCAGTTATGAGAAGTTCTGGTCAGGCGTAGGCCGGGAGGCCGCGCCAGCTCTGGCGATCCGGGGTGCGACGGTCCACCGCGCTGGACATAAGTTCGCGGCTCGGGC
>CAIWPS010000002.1 GCA_903914615.1 uncultured beta proteobacterium
CCCGGGTTCCTGGCAGAGCGTCACCGGCTCGCTCGACGCCGAGGACGAGGCCCTGGACGCCACCGCCCGGCGCGAGGTCGCCGAAGAGACCGGCATCACGGGCGGCAGCCTGCTCGACTGGCAGCAGGCCAACGTCTACGAAATCTGGCCGATCTGGCGCCACCGCTACGCGCCCGGCGTCACCCACAACACCGAGCATGTCTTCGGCCTCACCGTGCCCGCCGGCACGCCGGTCACGCTGAACCCGCGCGAGCACCTGGCCTGGGTCTGGCTGCCCTGGGAAGCTGCGGCCGAGCGCTGCTTCTCGCCCAGCAACGCGCAGGCCATCCGGCGCCTGCCCGAGATGTCGCGATGAGCCGCGTTTCCGCCTTCCATTCGACCCTGCTGCCGCCCGACGGCAGCGGCGAGACGCTGCGCGTGGCCACCTACAACATCCACAAGGGCGTGCGCGGCCTGGGCCCGCGCAAGCGGCTGGAGATCCACAACCTGGGCCTGGCCGTGGCGTCGCTGAACGCCGATCTCGTCTTCCTGCAGGAAGTGCGGCTCTTCCACACCCGCGAGGCGCGCCGCTTCGACCGCACCTCCTTCGGCTGGCCGGCGCAGGGCCAGGCCGAATTCCTGGCGCCGCAGGGCTACGACTCGGCCTACCGCACCAATGCCGTCACGCGCTTCGGCGAGCACGGCAATGCGCTGCTCTCGCGCTGGCCGCTGGGCGACATCGGGCACCAGGACCTCAGCGACCACCGCTTCGAGCAGCGCGGCCTGCTGCATGTGCAGGTGGCCTGGCACGGCCATACCGTGCATGCCGTGGTGGTGCACCTCGGCCTCGTCCACCGCAGCCGCGTGCGCCAGGTGCAGCGGCTGGCGCAGTTCATCGCCGACGAGGTGCCGCCGCAGGAGATGCTGGTCGTGGCCGGCGACTTCAACGACTGGGGCGAGCGCCTGGACGAGCCGATGGGCGAGCTCGGCCTGCTGCGCGCCGCCGACCCCGGCGGGCGCCGCGCCGCCTGCGCCACCTTCCCATCGCTGGCGCCGGTGTTCGCGCTCGACCGCTTCTACCTGCGCGGGCTGCGCTGCCGCCGCACGCTGGTGCCGCGCGGCGTGGCCTGGGCGCGCATGTCCGACCACCTGCCGCTGCTGGCCGAGCTCGAGCCCGCGGCCGGCTGAGGCCATGCCGACAACCCTGGACATCGCCCGCCTGCGCGGCTGGGTCTCGGTGCCGGTGCCACGCTTCGTCGGCGGCAACCGGGTCGAGCTGCTGCAGGGCGGCGACGAGCTCTTCCCGCGCATGGTGCAGGCCATCGACGCGGCGCAGCACGAGGTCTGGCTGGCCACCTACATCTTCCACGACGACGCCGCCGCCTTGCGCGTGGCCGACGCCCTCAAGCGCGCCGTGGCGCGCGGTGTCGCGGTGCAGGTGGTGGTCGACGGCTTCGGCTGCATCGCCACGCTGCCCGTGGTGCGCCGGCTGTTCGCCGCCAGCGGCGTGCAGCTGGAGGTCTTCCGCCCGCTCGACCGCTGGTACGCCTGGCTGCAACCCGGCCAGCTGCGGCGCATGCACCAGAAGCTGTGCGTCTGCGACGAGCGGCTGGCCTTCGTCGGCGGCATCAACATCATCGACGACCGCCACGACATGAACCACGGCTGGACCGACGCACCGCGGCTGGACTTCGCAGTCGCGCTGCAGGGTCCGCTGGCCGCGTCGGTGCACGCCACGGCGCGTGCGATGTGGGCGCGCGCGCACCTGTGGCGCAGCTGGCGCGAAGAGGTGCAGGGCCTGGCGCGCAGCCGCCGCCCGGTGCGGCGCGCGCTGGCGCTGGTGCGCGAGCTGCGTGGCGCCGCGGCCACCGCAGGCACGGCAGCGCCGCCGGCGCGGGCCGTCGTGCCCATGCTGGCCGCCTTCCTGGTGCGCGACAACGTGCGCCAGCGCCGCACCATCGAGCGCAGCTACGTCCAGGCGATACGCCGGGCGCAGCACAGCGTCGACCTCGCGGTGCCCTACTTCTACCCCGGCCATTCCTTCCGCCGCGCGCTGCGCCAGGCCGCCACGCGCGGCGTGCAGGTGCGGCTGCTGCTGCAGGGCAAGATCGACTACCGCATCGCCGCGCTGGCCGCGCGCACGCTCTACGACGAACTGCGCAGCCACGGCGTGCGCATCTACGAGTACACGCCGGCCTTCCTGCACGCCAAGGTGGCTGTGGTGGACGGGCTGTGGGCCACCGTGGGCAGCTCCAACATCGACCCGCTGTCGCTGCTGCTGAACCTGGAGGGCAACGTGGTGGTGGAGGACACCGGCTTCGCCGCGTCGCTGGCGGCGCGTTTCGAGCAGGCCTGCGCGGTGTCGCGCGAGGTCACCGGCGCGCCGCAGCGCGCGGGCTGGCGGCGCTGGCTCAACCGCGGCCTCATCGCCTGGGTGGCCACGGTCTACCTGCGCGTGGCCGGCGTCACCGGCCGATACTGAACGGCCGGCGCCGCGCTGCCCGCCGACGGCACCCGATGGCCGCCACCACCGACCTCATCGTCGAGCGCCCCGAGGGCCTGTACTGCCCCGCCGGCGACTTCCACATCGACCCCTGGCGGCCGGTGCCGCGTGCCG
>CAIWPS010000003.1 GCA_903914615.1 uncultured beta proteobacterium
CCGCGGCATCCCCGGTGCCGAGCGCGAACGCGTGTTCGAACGCTTCTACCGCGGCCGCGACATCGACCGTCCGGGCTGCGGCCTGGGCCTGTCCATCGTCAAGGCCCTGGCCGACGCCCACGGTGCGCGCGTGACCCTGGCCGATGCGGCACTGGGCGGGCTGGCGGTCGAGGTGGCGTTTCCGCCGGCCTAGGCGCGCCGCTTTCAGGCCTTGCCGAACTTGGTCTCGAAGCGGATGCCGATGGAACGCAGCAGCGGCGTCGGCAGCTCGCCGCCGGCGCAGACGACGACCTGGTCGTTCTTCAGCGCCTCGCTGACGCCGCCGTCGAGTTCGAGCACCACCTGTTCGGCGTCGATGCGCAGCACGCGCGACTTCAGCAGCTTGCGCACGCGGCCGGTGCGCACCTGCTCGTCCAGCGCCAGCCGGTTCTTCTCCTTGACGCGGCCGAAGGCCTCGCCGCGGTAGGACAGCGCGACATCGGTGCCCGGCTGGGCGGCGATGGCCAGGGCGGCTTCCAGTGCGCTGTCGCCGCCGCCCACCACCAGCACGGCGCGGCCGACGTACTGCTCGGCATCGACGAGACGGTAGACGACCTTGGGCAGTTCCTCGCCCGGCACGCCCAGCTTGCGCGGCGTGCCGCGCCGGCCCAGCGCCAGCAGCACCGAATTGGTGTGGTAGCTGCCGCGCGAGGTGCGCACCTGGTAGGTGCCGTCGGCGTGCGTCTCCAGGCCTTCGAAGCGTTCGTTGAAGTTCATTGTCAGCTTGGTCTTGCCGACGATCTCGTTCCAGAACTCGAGCAGCCTTTCCTTCTGCACCTCGGCGCCCAGGCGCACGGTGCCGATGAGGTCGAGCTTGACCGGCGCCGTCATCGCCAGCTTGTTGCGCGGGTAGTGGTAGACCGAGCCGCCGAGCGAGTCTTCCTGCTCGATGATGCGGTAGCGCAGGCCGTGGTGGATGGCGCTCAGGCCGGCCGAGATGCCGGCCGGGCCGGCGCCCACGATGACCACGTCCAGCGCCGCGGCGTGCTTGCCGCTGCGCTTGCGGATGGCGGCCATGGCCTGGCGGCCCTGCTCGGCGGTCTTGCGGATGAGGCCCATGCCGCCGAGCTCGCCGGCGATGAAGACGCCGGGCACGTTGGTCTCGAAGTCGGCGCTGATGTGCGGGATGTCCATGCCGCGCTTCTCGGTGCCGAAGACCAGCGTCAGCGCCTGCACCGGGCAGGCGTGGAAGCAGGCGCCGTGGCCGATGCAGGCGGCGGCGTTGATGAGCACGGCCTTGCCGCCCACGACGCCGAGGGCCTCTTCCGGGCAGGCCTTGGCGCAGGCGCCCGAGCCCAGGCAGCGGTTGGGGTCGACGACAGGGTGCAGCGAGGGCGGCTCGTTCAGGCCGGCCTTCTCGGCCTCTTGCAGCTGCGCCACTTCGGACCGGTGGCGGCGATGCCGGCGCAGCACGTGCCAGGCCACGAACAAGCCGGCGACGCCGGCATAGGGCAGGAGATAGACGTTGGAATCCATGAACTCGGTGACACTTTAAGGGCCCGGCACCATGCGCCCGCTGCCACAAGCGCCACAAGCGTTAGTGACTGTAATGGTCAGCGACTTATGAGCAGTTCATTCACACTCGCGCCGAGTCCAAAACTAGACTGCCTACAGTATCGGCAGTTTCCTCCGATGTTCAAGAGCGATGCAGGCCCCGAAGGCCGCCTGGACCCCAAGATGTCTGAATCCACCGCGGCCGTCAACCCGCCGCCCCAGGACACGCCGGCCGCGCCACGTCGTGCGCATGGCAGCCGGAACGATCTCTACCTCTACGCCCTGCTCACGGCCATGGTGGCCGGCGCCTGGGGCTTCACGCGCCTGGGGCTGTACACCAGCAAATCCGACGTCGCCTACTGGATGGGCGTGGCCGGCGGCGTCGGCATGCTGCTGCTGCTGAGCTACCCGATGCGCAAGCACCTGCGCTTCATGCGCGGCATGGGCAAGGCCAATCACTGGTTCGTCGGTCACATGGTGCTCGGCGTGGCCGGGCCGATGCTGATCCTCTTGCACTCCACCTTCCAGATCGGCTCGCTCAACGCCGGCGTGGCGTTCTATTCGATGGTCGTGGTCGCTCTCAGCGGAGTCGTCGGCCGCTTCCTCTACCTTCGCCTGCCCCGCAACCTGAACGGACAGAAGCTCAGCCTGGGCCAGCTACGCGGCGTGCTCGACGCCGAGCACACCTCGGCGGCGCGGCTGAAGTTCGCGCCCAAGGTGGTCGACCATTGCCGACGCTTCGAGGCGCTGGCGCTGGACCGGCGCATGGTCACCGGTGCCGAAATCCTGCGCGCGATGCTGGTGCTGCCGTGGCTGCGCTGGCGCACGGCCTGGGTCTGCCGCGCCGAATTGCGGCGCCGCCTGGTGGCCCTGGCGCATACCGAGGGCTGGACGCGCGGCCAGATGAACTCGCGCCTGCGCGCTGCGCGCAGGCTCACCAACGACTACCTGGCCGGCGTGCTGCGCGTCGCCCTGTTCGCGGCCTGGGAGCGGCTGTTCTCGTGGTGGCACATCGCCCATGTGCCCTTCGTCTACATCCTCGTCATCAGTGCCGTGGCGCACGTCGTCGCGGTGCATGCCTACTGAGCTCTTGCGCCTGCTGCGACTGCGGCTCTGGCTGTGGCTGGGCCTGCTGGCCCTGTTTGCCGTCGGCATGGCGCGTGCGCAGAGCCTGGAATCGGTGCTGGCGCCCGGCCCGGTCATCGAAGGCCACGCCAAGACCGAGCATGAATGCAAGGCCTGCCACGCCCGCTTCGACCGCAACGCGCAGGACGCCCTGTGCATCGCCTGCCACAAGGACGTCGGCGCCGACATCCGCCAGCACCAGGGCTTCCACGGCCGGCGCGACACCCAGCCGCAATGCCGCAGCTGCCACAGCGAGCA
>CAIWPS010000004.1 GCA_903914615.1 uncultured beta proteobacterium
GCAGGCCTTGATGAGGCTGCTCTTGCCGGTGCCGCGCGCACCCGTGAGCAGCACGTTGTTGGCGCCGCGGCCGGCGACGAACTGCTCGGTGTTGCGCAGCAGCCGCTCCTTCTGCGGCCCGACCTCGTGGAGGTCGGAAAGTCGGATGGTGGCGACGTGGCGCACCGGCTCCAGCACCCCTGCGTTGCCGCGGCGGCGGTAGCGCCAGGCGACCGAGGCGTTCCAGTCCGGCGCCGCCGGCGCATGCGGCAGCACCGCTTCCAGGCGCGCCAGCAACGACTCGGCGCGCACCAGCAGGTGTTCGAAGGCAGCGTTCATGGCCTGAAGTCTAGACGGCAGGCAGGGCGCGCACGGCGTCGCCCGCGACCACGAAGACGCGGTCGCCGGGCGCGCGCGGCAGCACGTGCATGCCGGTGAAGTCGCCGAAGGCCGGCAGCACGCCGACCTGCGCGCCGAAGTGGAAGCAGGGCAGGCGCAGGCTGTCGCGGGCGCGGCCGCCGACGCGCGCCGCCGGGTGCACGTGGCCGGCCAGCACGTAGGCGCCGGGCAGCGCGTCCGGGTGGTGCGACAGCGCCAGTGCTTCGCCCAGCCACAGCGGGCCGTCGACGCAGTCCACCTTCCATTCGCGCGGCGGGTCGCCGGCGTGGCTGTCGTGGTTGCCGCGCACCAGCGTCAGCGCCAGCCCGGCATGGGCCTGCCGCCATTGCGCCACCTCGGCCAGCGTGGCGGCGGCGCGGCCGCCGGCGGCGTGCAGCAGGTCGCCCAGGAAGACGATGTGCCGCGCGCCCGTGGCCGCCAGCGCGGCGTCCAGCCGCGACAGCGCCTCGGCCGTGGTGCCGCCGGGCACCGGCACGCCCAGGCGGCGAAAGGCATGGGCCTTGCCGATGTGGGCGTCGGCCACCAGCAGCATGTCGAAGTCGGGCAGGTGGGCCGCGCGCTGCGGCAGCAGCCGCAGCGTCGTGCCGCCGGCCTGCAGTGCCACCGCCGTGCTCAAGCCGTCAGACGCTGCAGCGCGGGCTCGATGTGCTCGGTGGGCAGGCGCTTGAAGCCCGAGCGCGCGTAGCGCTGCAGCCGGCCCACGACCAGCGCCGTGACGGCGGATGCCAGCGCCTGGGCATCGACCGTGGGCGTGGCCGATCCCGCGGCCTCGGCAGCCTCGCGCAGGCTCTGCCGCAGCTGCGACTCGACGCGGTCGAAGAACTGGTTCATGCGCGCCGACAGCCGTTCGTGCTCGAACACCAGCGCGTCGCCGACCATCACCCGTGTCATGCCCGGGTTCTTCTCGCCGAACTGCAGCAGCACGGTGGCGATCTTGTGCGCCTGCACCGAACCCGCGGGCTCGCGCAGCGCGATCTGGTTGACGAGCGTGAAGACGCTGCTCTCGATGAACTCGATCAGCCCTTCGAACATCTGCGCCTTGCTGGCGAAGTGGCGGTACAGGGCCGCCTCGCTGACTTCCAGCTGCGCGGCCAGCGCCGCCGTGGTGATGCGCTCGGCGCCGGGCTGCTCGAGCATGCGCGCCAGGGTCTGCAGGATCTGCACCCGCCGTTCGCCGGGCTTGGGCCGCTTGCGCGGCGGCGGGGCCGGAGCCTGCGCCTCTGCGTCGACCGGGGGTGAGGCTTCAGGCAGGTCGGACATCGGGTCGGCAGGCGGCGGGGGAGGGCGGGCGGCACGAACCGTGCGCAATGATTCTGGCATACGGCCTGCGGGCCACTGCTTGCAGGTAAACACTGACATACGCCGCCGCGCGCCGGCCTGCGACCGCCGTCCACAAGGCGACGCAGGGCGCCGGCCCCGGCCGAGGCCGGTCGCGCTAAGGTCGCGGCGCGGAGGACAGACGATGAAGGCACACCGGTCTCGGCGCGGCAGGCGATGGTGAACGGCGCAGCCTGGGCCGCGGCCGTGGCGCCGCTGCTGGCGGCGGCGATGCTGGCCACGCTGGGCATGGCCGTGGCCTGGCTGTGGTGGCGGCGGCGCGACCCGCTGCCCGGCTGGCTGGCGCTGGGCCTGCTGGGCTGGGCGCTGCACCTGGCGGTGGGGCTGGCGCAGGTGGCGGGGCCGCCGGGTCTGCACCAGCGCGTGGCCGTGCACGGCCTGCAGGCCTTCGTCGTCGTCACGCTGCTGCTGTTCTGCCTGCAACTTGCGCAATGGCAGCGGCCGGCGCTGGTGCGGGGCCTGCTCGGCGGCGCAGCGCTCACGCCCGCGCTGCTGTATGCGGCGGCCGCCCTGGGCGCCTGGGGGCCGGCGCTGGCGGCCGGGCGTGGCGTGCTCGGCGCGCTGGTGTTGGTGGCGGTGCTGGCGCTGGCGCGCGCGGCGCTGCGTGCGAGCCGGGCCGACCGTCTCGGCCTGGCCGCCGTCGGCCTGGCGGGCCTGGCGGCGTTCTGGCACGACGCCGACGCTGCCGTGGCGCCGCTGCTGCCCTGGGCCGGCGTGCTGTTCGGTGCCTTCATGGCGCGCGTGCTGGCCGACCGGTCGCTCTTCGCGGCCCAGGGGCTGGAAGTCGAGAACGCCGCCCTGGTGCAGCGCCTGCAGGCGTGCCGCGCCGAGTTGCA
>CAIWPS010000005.1 GCA_903914615.1 uncultured beta proteobacterium
ATGGTCGACAGCGCCAGTCCCGAGAACCCGATCAGCAGCACCGGCCGCCGCCCGTAACGGTCCGAAAGCGCACCCAGGATCGGGCTGGCGAAGAAATTCGCGGTGCTGAAGGCGAGGAAGACGGCGCCCGACCACCACGCCTGCTCGGCCTTGCCGTGCGTGAACAGGCCGACGATATGCGGCAGCACCGGGATGATGAGCCCAATCGACACCATGTCGATCACGACCGTGACCAGGATGAAGGGCATCGCGGCCGACCGCCTCGCTCCCGGGCGGCCGCTGTTGGCGGCGTCGGTCATCTCACCACGGCGCCTCATTCGCGCCGATAGTTCGGCGCTTCCTTGGTGATCTGGACGTCGTGGACATGGCTCTCGCGGATGCCCGCGGTCGTGATTTCGACGAATTCGGCGCGCCGGTGCATCTCCTCGATGCTGGCGCAGCCGCAGTAATGCATGCTGGCGCGCAGGCCGCCCGCCATCTGGAACACGATGGCGACCACCGAGCCCTTGTACGGCACCTGGCCCTCGATGCCCTCGGGCACCAGCTTGGCGGTGCTGGGGTTGTTGCCCTGGTCCTGGAAATAGCGGTCGGCGCTGCCCTGCTGCATCGCGCCCAGGCTGCCCATGCCGCGGTAGCTCTTGTAGGTGCGGCCCTGGTACAGGATGGTCTCGCCGGGTGCCTCTTCGGTGCCGGCGAACATGCTGCCCATCATCACCGAGCTGGCTCCGGCCGCCAGCGCCTTGGCGATGTCGCCGGAGTAGCGGATGCCGCCGTCGGCGATCAGCGGCACGCCGCTGCCGCGCAGTGCGGTGGCGACGTTGTCGATGGCCATGATCTGCGGCACGCCGACGCCGGCGACGATGCGCGTGGTGCAGATGCTGCCCGGGCCGATGCCGACCTTCACTGCATCGGCGCCGGCTTCCACCAGCGCCAGCGCGGCGGCGCCGGTGGCGATGTTGCCGCCGATGATGTCGATCTGCGGGTAGCTGCGCTTCATCCAGCGCACGCGCTCGAGCACGCCGGCGCTGTGGCCGTGCGCGACGTCGACCACGATGGCATCGACGCCGGCCTTGGCCAGCAGGTCGACCCGCTCCTCGGTGCCGTCGCCGAAGGCCACGGCCGCGCCGACGCGCAGCTTGCCGTGGACGTCACGCGCGGCGTTGGGGAAGTCGGTCTGCTTGGTGATGTCCTTGACCGTCATCAGCCCGCGCAGCTCGAAGGCGTCCGACACCACCAGCACCCGCTCCAGGCGGTGCTTGTGCATCAGCGCCTTGCCCTCTTCGAGCGAGGCGCCCTCGCGGACCCAGATCAGCCGTTCGCGCGGGGTCATGATCTCGCGCACCGGGGCGTCGAGCCGGGTCTCGAAACGCAGGTCGCGGTTGGTGACGATGCCCACCACCGTGCGCCCCTGCACCACCGGGAAGCCCGAGACGCCATGCTGGCGCGACAGCGCCATGACCTCGCGCACGGTGGCCTCGGGCGCCACCGTGATGGGGTCGCGCAGCAGGCCCGATTCGTAGCGCTTCACGCGTGCCACCTCGGCCGCCTGCTGGCGCGGCGTGAGGTTCTTGTGGACGATGCCGATGCCGCCTTCCTGCGCGATGGCGATCGCCAGGCGGGCTTCGGTGACGGTGTCCATGGCGGCGGACACCAGCGGCAGGTTCAGGGTGATGTTGCGGGACAGCCGGGTGGCGAGGCTGGTGTCGCGCGGCAACACCGATGAATAGGCCGGCACCAACAACACGTCGTCGAAGGTGAGCGCTTTGCCGAGTAGGCGCATGCTGGAAGGCTCCTGACGCAAAAAATGATTATAGGGAAGGCGCCTTCGTGCTCACGCCCTGACACATCGCGCAGCGCGCCGCGCACTACACTTGCGCCATGAGCGCGACACCGCGATCCCTGGGCGTCTGGCTGGCCGTGGCAGTGATGTGCCTGGCCGCCCTTCCGGTGCATGCGCAATGGAAGTGGCGCGACAAGGACGGCAAGGTCACCGTCAGCGACCGGCCGCCGCCGAACGACATTCCGGACAAGGACATCCTGGGTCGTCCCGCCGACCCGCGCCGTGCCATGGCCGCAGCCATCCCGGCCAGTGCGCCGGCCAGCGCTGGCGCGCCCGTCAAGACGACGCTCGACCGCGAGGTCGAGGCGCGCAAGCGCGCCGCCGATCAGGAGCAGGCTGCCAAGGCCAAGGCAGAGGACGCCAAGCTGTCGGCACAGCGTGCCGACAACTGCCAGCGGGCGCGCAACCAGCAGGCGGCCCTGGAAAGCGGCCAGCGCATGGCCCGCGTCAACGACAAGGGCGAGCGCGAGGTGCTCGACGACAAGGGTCGCGCCGAAGAAATGCGGCAGATCCGCGACGTCATCGCCACCGACTGCCGCTGAAGGCCCGCACCCCGGTCACGCCGCAGGCCAGGCCTGGCGATGGCGCTGGTAGCGCAGCCGCCGCGCTTCCTTGGGGTCGACGGTCAGGGGGCGGTAGATCTCGATGCGGTCGCGGTCGCGCAGCACGGCCTGCAGATCGCAAGGCCGTCCCCACACCCCCAGGCGCAACACGGCGATGTCCAGGCCATGGCGCTGCAGCAGCCCGCTGGCCTGCAATGCATCGGCCACGCTGGTGCCCACCGCCAGTTGCAGGGGCACGGTCTGGACCTCGCCCGCCCGCGGGCTGTAGGAGACTTCGACCCGCAATGCGCGCGCCGTCTCAGCGGGCGCCATAGACGGACTCGGCGCGGCGCACGAAGGAATCGACGAAGGTGTTGGCAATCTTGTCGAAGACCGGGCTCACCACGGATTCCAGTGCCCGGCTGGCAAAGGCATAGCGCAGGTC
>CAIWPS010000006.1 GCA_903914615.1 uncultured beta proteobacterium
CAGCGCGGCGGTGCTGCTGGAGGGCCCCAACCTGCACTGGCGCGAACGCGGTGCCGCCACCTCGCGCGCGCTGACCGCCGACGGCGTGCCCGACTGCGGCTATGGCGACTTCAGCGACTTCATCTCGCAGATCTCGCAAGGCCTGTCGGGCCAGCCGCGCAAGCCCAGCGCGATCTGGTCGCCCGATTCGCAGCGCGTGGCCGTGCTGCGCAGCGACCTGCGCCGCCTGCCGCTGATGCACCTGGTGCAAGCTGTGCCGCGCGAGGGCGTGCGGCCGGCCCTGCACAGCGCCCGCTACGACCTGCCCGGTGATGCCGAACACGCCGAGCACACGCTGCATTTCATCAGCCGCGACGGCCGGATCGTGGCAGCGCAAACCGGGCCGCTGCAAGGCCATGTCGTCACGCCGCTGCCGGCCGGTCAGCAGGGGCGCTGGTCGGCGGATGGGTGCCACTTCTTCCTGGTCGACGGCAGCCGTGACGGCACGCGCATCGCGCTGTGGCGCATCGATGCCGACAACGGCGAGGCCGCGCTGCTGGTGGAAGAGACCGGCCCCGGCCTGATGGCAGCCTCGCCCAGTCTGGCCGAATTGCCGCTGTTTCACGTGCTGGCCGATGGGCGCGTGATCTGGTGGTCGCAGCGCAGCGGCTGGGGGCAGTTGTGGATGCTGTCTCCGGGCGGGGCGGCGCAGCCGATCACGCAGGGCCAGGGACAGGGTGGTTGGCAGGTGCGCGGGCTGCTGCACGTGGATGAAGCCCGGCAGCAGATCATGTTCACCGCCGGCGGTTGCGAGCCGGGCGTGGACCCGTACCTGGTTCATGCCTACCGCGTGGCCTTCGACGGCAGCGCGTTCACCCTGCTGACGCCCGAGCCGGCGCACCACGACTGCCACGCCAGCCCCGACGGCGGCTGCTTCGTCGACAACTTCTCCACCGTCACCCTGCCGCCCTGCGCGGTGTTGCGCGACCGCGATGGCCGCGAGCTGATGGAGCTGGAGCGCGCCGATGCCGATGAGGGGCGACCTGCGGCCCTGCCACTGCCCGAACCGTTCTCGGTGACGGCGCAGGACGGCCACACCGTGCTCTGGGGTGTGCTGTTCAAGCCCGCCAGCTTCGAGGCCGCCCACAGCTACCCGGTCATCGAGGTGATCTACGGCGCACCGCAGACCGCCGTCGTGCCCAAGACCTGGCTGCCCAACATCCACAGCAGCTACGCCGAGCAACTCGCTGCGCTGGGCTTCGTCGTCGTGATGATCGACGGCCCGGGCACCACCTACCGTTCGCACGCCTTCCAGTTGCTGGCCCACGGCCGCATCGAGGCCTGCGGCGGCCTGCCCGACCATGTCGCCGCCATCCGCCACCTGGCACAGACGCGGCCGTGGATGGACCTGGACCGCGTGGGCATCAGCGGCGGCTCGGGCGGCGGCTATGCCACGGTGCGCGCGATGGGCACCTTCCCCGACTTCTACAAGGCGGGCGTGGCCCTCTGCGGCAACCACGACCAGGCGGGCTATATGGCGATGTGGGGCGAGTATTTCCACGGCCCCTACAGCGAGGCGCTCTACGCGGCGCAGGCCAACACCCAGGTCGCCGCGAACATCCGCGGCGCGCTGCTGCTGGTCCACGGCGAGATGGACGACAACGTGCACCCAGCGCACACGCTGCGTGTGGTGGATGCGCTGATCCGGGCCGACCGCGACTTCGACATGCTCATCGTGCCCAACGCGGGCCACATGCTGATCAACCTGCCTTATGTCCGGCGCCGCGCCTACGACCATTTCGTGCGGCACATGCTCGGCCAGCAGCCACCGGGCAGGCCTTCCTGAGCACGCGTTCGGGGGGCGATCTCACGGCGCTATTTCAGGCCCTGTGCCGGGAATGAGACATCAAGCCGCACCCCCTGCATGAGTTCGTCGTAGACGTGCCGGAGTTGTTCGTACAGGCGCTGGTGCAGCACCCTCCGCTGCGCCAGCCACGCATGGCGCGCGAGATTGGGGACGAACTCAGCGATCGCTGCCGGCACCGGGCAAAGATCAGCCGGCGCCCCGCCGTCGACCCCCATGCGCGCCAGCCGGGCCGCACCGAGTGCCGGTCCGAACTCACCCCCTTCGCGCAGCAATAAGGGCCGGTTGGCGATGTCGGCGAGCATCTGGGCCCAGTAGCCGCTGCGCGAGCCGCCGCCCACCAGCGCCACCTCAGCCTCGTGCACACCCGCCGCCTCGACCGCTTCGATGCCATCGAGCAACCCCTGGCCCACGCCTTCGAGCGTGGCGTTGGCCAGGTCGGCCGGTACGGTGGCGGCGTCGATGCCGAAGAACACGGCGCGCGCGTTCGGGTTGTTGTGCGGCGTGCGCTCGCCGTTCAGGTAGGGCAGGTAATGCGGGGTTGCCGCATTCAACCCGCGGCGCTCGGCCGCGGCGAGCAGGCGCTGCACGTCGGCAGCGCCCGTCAGCTGCGCGGTGTGGTCCAGGCAACTGGCGGCTGACAGCATCACCGACATCAGGTGCCAGGTGCGGGGCAGGGCGTGGCAAAAGCTGTGCACGCCGCGCGCGGGGTCGGCCAGGAAGCCGTCGGTGGCGACGAAGAAGACGCCCGAAGTGCCCAGCGACAGCATGCCCTGGCCCGCGCGCACGATGCCCATGCCGATGGCGCCGGCGGCGTTGTCACTGGCGCCGGCCACCACCGGCACGCGGCGAAGGCCTAAACGGGTGGCCACCTCGGCACGCAGTACGCCAGTGACCGCCGGGCCCTCGTGCAGGGTCGGCATGTGCTGCCGGGTCAGGCCCGTGGCTGCCAGCAGTGCGTCGCTCCAGTCGCGGCGCGCCATGTCCAGCCACAGCGTGCCGGCCGCGTCGGACAGATCGCTGGCGTGTTCGCCGGTCAGTTGCAGGCGCAGCCAGTCCTTGGGCAGCAGCACCTTGCGCACGCGCTCGAACACCTGCGGCTCGTGCCGCGCCACCCACAGCAGCTTGGGCGCGGTGAAGCCCGGCATCATCCGGTTGCCGGTGACCGCGCGCGAGTCCGGCACGCGCCGCTCAAGTTCGGCGCATTCGGCATGGGCCCGGCCGTCGTTCCACAGGATGGCCGGGCGCAGCACGGCGTCGTCGGCACCCAGCAGCGTGGCACCGTGCATCTGGCCGGACAGGCCGAGGGCGGCCACCTCGCCGGCGGCGATGCCTTGCGCCGCGGCCCGGCCCAGCAAGGCGGCCAGCGCCTGCTCGCATTCGCGCCACCAGTCGGCGGGATCCTGCTCGCGCCACAGCGCTTGCGGTGTCTGCACCGTCAGCGGCGCCGCGGCCGTGGCCCGCACCCGGTGTTCGCGGTCGAGCAGCAGCGCCTTCAGGCCGGAGGTGCCGAGGTCCAGGCCGATGAACACCGCGGGCTCTCGGTTTCTCAGGCGATGAGTGGCAGCTGCACGTCATCGCGGCTGAACACGGGGATGCGGTCCAGCGGCGCATCCACCTCGACGCGCTGGCCGCCCTCGTAAATGCGGCCGGCCCAGACATCGGTCCAGCGGGCGCCGGCCGGCAGATAGACCGAGCGCGTGCGCGCCAGATAGTCCAGCACCGGCGCCACCAGCAGGCTGGGGCCGAAGAGGTGCTGGTCCTCGACCTTCCAGGCCTCGGGGTCGTCGGGAAACTCGAGGAACAGCGGACGCAGCGGCGGCGTGCCCGTCTCGCTGTAGCTGCGCATCTGCTCCATCGCGTACGGGCGCAGGCGCTCGCGCATGAAGAGGTAGGTCTTCAGGATCTCGTAGACCGCCTCGCCCCAGCTCCAGACCTCGTTGTCGCCGCCGGTCTCGGTGAAGACCAGCGCCATCGGCTTGCCATAGGGCTGGGCCGGCGTCAGCGCCTCGGGGGCCATATCGTTGGGAACGCGAAAGCCGTGCAGGCGGAACACCGGGCAGAACACCGCCCACTGGAACCAGCGCACCAGCAGTTCGCGGAACTCAGGGCTGCTGCCGTTGCCGCCGTAGAAGCCGCCGATGTCGGTGGTCCACCAGCCGATGCCCGACAGGCCGGCGTTCAGCCCGCCGCGGATCTGGTCTCGGAACGACGCGAAGCCCGATTGGATGTCGCCCGACCACAGCAGGCAACCATGGCGCTGGCTGCCGGCCCAGGCCGAGCGGCAGAGCAACATCCCTTCGCTCTCGCCGATGGCCTGCAGGCCCTCGTGAAAGGCGCGGGCGTGGAACAGGGGGTAGGCATTGAGCACCTCCTGTCCCGTGCCCAGGTGCAGGCGCATCAGCTCGGGGTGCATCGGCCGCACCTCGGGCTCGCACGAGTCCAGCCAGTAGCCCTTGATGCCATGCGCGTGGTAGTTCTTGCGGCATTGCTCGAACACGAAGGCGCGTGCTTCGGGATGGGTGGGGTCGTAGTAGGTCATCGGCACCCGGTGCAGCGGCCCGGTGTCGGGATCGACGAAGGGCAGGAACACCGGCATGCCGCGCGCGGCGTCGATCAGCCAGCCTTCGGCCTGCATCTGGGCATGGTTGTCGGCATGGGGGTTGACCGTGGGCCAGACCGAGACCATGGTCTCCACGCCCAGGCTCTTCAGCTCTTCGACCATGGCCTGCGGGTCGGGCCAGGCCACCGGGTCGAAGCGCCATTCGCCTTGCCGGGTCCAGTGGAAGAAGTCGATGACGATGCAGGCCAGCGGCAGGCCGCGGCGCATGTGCTCGCGCGCCACAGCCAGCAGCTCTTCCTGGCTGCGGTAGCGCAGCCGGCTTTGCCAGAAGCCGCTGGCCCATGCGGGGAAGTCGGGCGCGTGGCCCGTGGCGTCGGCGTAGTGGCGCAGGATCTGCGCCGGGCTGCCGGCCGTCACCCAGTAGTCCAGCTGCCAGCCGGCCTCGGCCACCCAGCGTGTGAGCGTGCGGCCGAACTCGACGCGGCCCACCGCCGGGTTGTTCCACAGGAAGCCGTAGCCGCGGCTGCTGACCGCGAAGGGGATGCTGACCTCGGCATTGCGCTGCAGCAGCTCGAGCACGCAGCCCTTCTGGTCCAGCAGCCCGTGTTGGCGCTGGCCCATGCCGAAGATCTGCTCGCCGGGACGGGCCTGGAAGGTGGCCTCCAGGCGCCAGCTGCGGTGGGCTTCGGGCGTGAACGTGCGCGGACCTTGCCAGCCGAGGTGCTGCTCGGACAGCAGCGCCTGGCCGGTGCCGGTGTCGACGAAGCGCAGCTGCAGCTCGCCTGATGCAGGGGACCGGGTCACCTCGCAGCGCACCGGCCCCATCGTGACCGCAGCGTTGTCGCCATCCACCTGCACCTGCGTGGCGCCCTCGGGCTGAGGCAGCAGAGCCGAAAGGCGCTCGTCGCGGAAGTCCTCGGCCGGCGTGGCGCGCACGCGGATGCCCGCGCCCCAGCCCTGGATCAGCAGCAGTTCGCGGTTCACGCGGCAGCTCAGGCCGTCGGGGCGCACGGTGTACATGTGCAGCCGCCCCTCAGCCGAAGAGGACCTGGTTGACCCGAGCTTCGAGCCATTCCTGCCGGCCGCTGACCGGCTGCGGCGCCAGGCCGCGTTCGGTGGCCCATTGCGCCAGGCTGTCCAGCGTGTATCCCCCTGCCAGGATGGCCTGGCCCAGGCCGGTGGCCCAGCCGGCATAGCGTTCGGCCTTGAACGCCCCGAGCACGTCGTTCTCGACGAGCTGCGCCGCCTTCTGCAGGGCCAGTGCCAGCAGGTCGATGGCGCCGATGTGGGCGTGGAAGAGGTCCTCCAGATCGACGCTGCCTCGCCGCACCTTGGCGTCGAAATTGAAGCCGCCGCTGCCCAGGCCGCCGCCCTTGAGGATCTCGTAGAGCACCAGCGTCATCTCCTCCAGGCTGTTGGGGAACTGGTCGGTGTCCCAGCCGTTCTGCGGGTCGCCGCGGTTCGCGTCGATGCTGCCCAGCACGCCCAGGGTGATCGCCTGTGCCACTTCATGTTGAAAGCTGTGGCCCGCGAGCGTGGCATGGTTGCATTCGACGTTGAGCTTCATCTCGCTCTCCAGCCCGAACTCGCGCAGGAAGCCGTGCACGGTCGCCACGTCGCGGTCGTACTGGTGTTTCGTGGGCTCGTGCGGCTTGGGCTCGATGAGCAGCGCGCCTTTGAAGCCGATGCGGTGCTTGTGCTCCACCACCATCTGCATGAAGCGGCCGAGCTGTTGCCGCTCGCGCGCCAGGTCGGTATTGAGCAGGGTGTCGTAGCCCTCGCGCCCGCCCCACAGCACATAGTTGGCACCGCCCAACTTGCGCGTCGCGTCCAGCGCGCACCGCACCTGCGTGGCAGCGCAGGCAAAGACCGCGGGGTCGGGGTTGGTGGCGGCGCCTGCCCCGTAGCGCGGGTGGCTGAACAGGTTGGCCGTGCCCCACAGCAGATGCACGCCGGTGCGCTCCTGGTGGGCGCCGAGCACATCGACCATCGCCGCCAGGTTGCCCTGGTACTCGCGCAAGGTGGCGCCATCGGGCGCGACGTCGATGTCGTGGAAACAGTAGTACGGCACGCCGAGCCTGGCGAAGAACTCGAAGGCCGCCTCGGCCTTGCGCCGGGCCTGTACCAGGGGTTCGGCATGGGCTTTCCAGGGGCGGTCGAACGTGGCATCGCCGAACATGTCGCTGCCAAGGCCGCAGAACGTGTGCCAGTAGCAGACCGCCAGACGCAGATGCTCGCGCATCGTCTTGCCCAGCAGCACGCGTTCGGCGTCGTAGTGCCGGTAGGCAAAGCGCGCGGCGCTGGCCGGGCCTTGGTAAACCACTTGATCGACGAAGTCGAAATCGCTCATCGGGCGGATCTCCAGGGTGGGTTCAGCTTCCAGCGCACCGACGGCATCGTGCCAGTTGTGCCCCTTCCTGCCGATTGCGAAATCCGCCGAATGCGCTATCGTTTTTCGCTCGAACCTGCTGGGAGGAACGATTGGCCACCCGCGTTACGAAGCGCCGCGACCGCAGCCCGGCCACGCGCCGGCCACCGCACCGCATCGCGCTGCTGTTCAATGCCAACAAGGTCTATGACCGCGAGATCATCGAAGGCATCGGCGCCTACCTGCATTCCACGCGGGCCGACTGGGACCTGTTCCTGGAGGATGACTTTCGCGCGCGCCTAGCCGGGCTGGCGCAGTGGCATGTGGACGGAATCATTGCCGACTACGACGATCCGGGCGTCGCCGCGGCGGTGGCCGACGCGCGCATCCCGGTGGTGGCCGTTGGCGGCTCCTACGCCGATGCAGCGAACTACCCGGCGGGCGTGCCCTATGTCGCCACCGACAATGCCGGGCTCGTCAAGCTGGCACACGACCACCTGGTGGAATCGGGCCTGCCGAACCTGGCGATGTACAGCCTGCCCGAAGCGCCCGGCAACCGCTGGGCCCGGGAGCGGGAAGCGGCCTTCGTCCGGCTGGAACCCGGTGCCCTTGTGTACCGAGGCTTTCAGACCAGCGCCATCGACTGGAACCGTGCCCTGGAAGCGCTGACCGACTGGATCGCGTCGCTGGCCAAGCCCGTGGGCATCATGGCGGTGACGGACGCGCGGGCACGCCACCTGATGCAGGCCTGCACGGTCGCCGGCATCGCCGTTCCCGAGCAGGTGGCCATCGTGGGCATCGACAACGATCCCTTGACCCGTTCGCTCACTCGCATCGGCCTGAGTTCGGTACGCCAGGGCACCCACGAGATGGGTCGCATCGCCGCGCGCCTGTTGCACCAGATGCTGCACGGGGCACGCCTGGCCAGCCGCCGCGTGGTCGTGCCGCCCGCGGGCCTGAACCTGCAGGCTTCCAGCCGGCATACCCGCCCTTTCAGCGCGCAGGTGATGAAAGCGCGCCACTTCATTCGGCAGCACGGCTGCCAGGGCGTCAAGAACGAGCAGGTCGCAGCCTATGTCGGCGAATCGCGCTCGACACTGGAGCACCGGTTCCGGGTCGAACTCGGCACGACTGTCCACCAGGAACTGCTGCGCCACCGGCTGGAGGCCGCGCGCGAGTTGCTGCAGCACGCTGAGATCTCCATCGCGGCCGTGGCAGACCGGGCAGGCTTCAGCACTATGCAGTATCTCTACACGGTGTTCAAGCGAGAGCTTGGCACCACACCGGCGGCCTATCGACGGGCCCTGACGACGGGATAGGCGCCCGACGCGGTCACAGGCCTCACGCCAGACCGCAGCTTTGTTCGATCCATCTCCAACTCAGGCGCTGCGCCGCTTCAAGGCAGCCAAATTTCGGCCAGCTGTGGCAGCTATATTGCCTGCATTTCGAGCGGCCCACCGGCAGCTGAGGGCCGCCCGCCCACTCCCAATTCTTGACGATTGCCTGCAGTTTGGTATGAGCCGCCGGCCGCAGCGTTTCAGGGCGCAGCGGCGGTCAGCCGCCGCAGCGCCGCGACCGCAGCCGCTGGTGCGCTGAGCACGCTGCCCGCATGGACCTTGCGCACCGCGTCCAGCGCGGTCGAGGTCGAGAAATGGGCCAGCATCAGCACGTCGCACGCCGCCAGCAGCGGCGCAGCCTCCGCCACGAGCCGGTCGTGCCCTGCGATGTTGCCTGCGCGGGCTGCCGCCATGGCCTGCGGCACGCAGTGGGCGAGCAGCGTGGGGCTCATCCCCCTGGAGCGGGCCATGTCGTGGAATTCGGCGGCCATCGATGCCACCGCCGGGGCGAAGGTGCCGAGCAGCCCGATGCGCCCGCCGCCGGACAGCGCGGCCTCGAACATCGCCTCGTTGGGCTTGAGCACCGGCACCGGTGCGCTGGCTGCGGCCTTGTCGATGGCCGCGCCGAAGGCCGAGCAGGTGAAGAGCACGCCGTCGGCGCCGGCCGTGATGGCGTGCTGCGCCAGCCGCGCAATGCGCCGCTCCATCGGCGGCGTGAGCCCGCCGTCGGCCTCCAGGTCGGCGGGCAGCGCGTCGTCGACGAGGTTGACGCACTGGGCCTCGGGCCACAACGCTGCGAAGGCCGCGGCGGCCGGCGCCATGGCCGCGTAGACGGCGTGGATCAGCGCGATGCGGGGCGCGATCGGGTTCATCGGTCTGCCTTGCGCTGCCGTGGAGGGGGTGCCATGGTCGGTAGGGTCTTCATTCGGCCTTGATGCCGGCCTTCCTGATGAGCGCCGCGTAGCGGGCCAGCTGCGATCGCGTGGCCGCGCCCAGTTCGTCGGCGCTGCTGCCGCGCGGCGCCAGGCCCTGCGCCTGGAGCTGCTCGCGAACGCCGGGGTCGGCCAGCGCCTTGCGCACCTCGGCATTCAGCCGTGCGATGACGTCCGCCGGTGTGCCCGCCGGCGCCATGAGCGCGAACCAGGAATTGAACTCGAAGCCCGGCAGGCCGGATTCGGACACCGTGGGCACCTCGGGCAGCTGCGCCAGGCGCCGCGGCGTGCACACGCCCAGCAGCTTCAGGCGCTTGCTGCGCACCAGCTGGTTGACGGTGGCCAGCCCCTGGAAGGCGATCGGCACCTGCTTGCCCGCCAGGCCGTTGGCCAGGTCGGACGCTCCCTTGTAGGGCACGTGGTTGAGCTCGATGCCGGCTTGCGCCGCGAACAGCGCCATCGCGATGTGCTGCGGGCTGCCGATGCCGCCTGAGCCGTAGTCGAGCCTGCCCGGCGCCGCCTGCGCGGCCTGGATGATGGTCTGTGCCGTGTCCCAGGGTGCACTCGGGTGGGCGACCAGGCACCACTCCACGGTGGCCACCAGCGACACCGGCGTGAAGTCGCGCAGGATGTCCCAGGGCAGCCGGGCCTGCAGAGCCGGCACCATGGTCATGATGCTGTCGTTGAAGCCGCCCAGCGTGTAGCCGTCGGGCGCGGCCTTGGCCACGCGGTCGGTGCCGACGATGCCGGAGGCGCCGGCGATGTTTTCGACCACGAAGGGCTGCCCCAGCTGCGCCGCCATCTTCTGCACGACGATGCGCGCCGCCACGTCCACCGCGCTGGCCGCGCCCAGCGGAACGATGAGACGGATGGGCCTGTCAGGGTAGCCCGCCTCGGCCCGTGCCGCGACCGCCAGCAGCGGCCCGGCGGCCGCGGCGGCGAGCGACTTCAGGGCGCTGCGGCGCGCGTCATCGGTACCCATGTGCGGCAGGCTCAGGCCAGCGGCGCCAGGCCGAGCTCGGCG
>CAIWPS010000007.1 GCA_903914615.1 uncultured beta proteobacterium
CAGGATCTCCGGGGCCGACCGGAAGGCCTGGGTCAAGGCCTGCTTCTGGATGTCGAAGTAGTCGCGCGCCAGCGCCTTGCGCGCCTCGGGCGTCTTGCCGATGCCGCACTGCTCCAGCGCCGTCTCGATGGACTTGACGTCACCGCCCCAGCTCATGTTGACGACGCGCACCTTCTGCGCCTTCAGGAAGGCCACCGTCTGCTTCGCCGCCGCGGCATCGCGCAGCGCCTGCGGCCGGCTCGGGCAGGGGTCGGGCTGCAGCTTGTAGTCGTACTCCAGCCGTGCCACCACCAGCCGCGCGTAGGGGTTGCCGGCCAGCGCGATGCCGGCGACATGGGTGCCATGCTCGTAGTTGCCGATCATGCCCAGCTCCTCGACGGCCTGGGTGTACTCGCTGGGCTTGAGCGACGACAGCCACAGCTTGACCTCGCTGGCCTGCGGGCTGTCGATGTTGGCCTGCAGGTCGGAAAAGCCCTTGGTGCGCGCCGTCATCTGCGGCAGCCTGGCCTGCACCGCGGGCGTCAGCGGCGCCAGCGGCGCGGTCGAGCGCCGCGACAGCTTGTCGAAGCCGATGAAGAGCTGGTGCCCCTTGCGGTCCTGCGCCAGCTGGCCCGGGAACAGCGCCGTGTCGACGCCGCTGTCCCAGACCGCGATGCGCACCGGCGTGTAGCCCCGCCCGGGGGCCAGCGTGGCCTCGCGCGCAGCCCAGATGTCCTTCTTCGCCACCTGGTGCGCGTCGAGGTAGGCGCCGAAGCTGCTGGCGAAGGTCTGCTTCAGCGGCAGCACCGCGACGAGGGCGAAGCGGGCGTTCAGGATGCCCGGCGCGAACTCCGAGCTGAGCACGCCGGTGCGGTCGACGATGGGCTGCATGACCTCGCGCAGCTGGCCCAGGATCAGCGCCTCGCCGATGAGTTCGGCGCTGGCCTTGAGCTCGCGCACGCTGTTGGCGACGACATCGAAGGGCAGCGGGTCGAGTTCGGCCTTCAGGCCGGCGGCGACGGCACGCGTGTAGGCCTCGCCTTCGCCGCTGCCGGCCTTGGCTGCCTGGGCCATGACGCGCAGGCGCAGGCCCGAGAGCAGCTTGTCGGCGGGCTTGTCCTGCAGCGCGCGCACCTGCTCGGCGCCGGCCAGGGCGGCGTCGTAGCGGCCGTCGAGGAAGTCGAGCACGGCGATCTGGTTGATGAGGCCGCGCTGCGTCGCCTTGTCGGGGATCTCGTAGCCCTGCAGCACCGCTTCGGTGTCGCGGCGCAGGGCCGCCGCGAAGGGTGCGAAGCGCTCGGGCGAGCGCACCAGCGCCTCGAGCGAGCCGGTGACGGGGTAGGTGAAGCGCGGCAGGTCGGCCGCCTTCTCGATGCGCGGCTTGGTCTGCGCCCAGGCCGGTGCGGCCAGGCACAGCGCGGCCAGCAAAGGGCCGCAACGGAGAAGTTTCAGCAGGGACATGGGTGGGGCCGGGGGCTGCCCGGTGTGCGCTGGAGAAGGCGCGGATGCTAGCGGGGCTTCGGGCCCGCCGTGTCACTGCATGCGACGAAGCGTGCCCCGACGCGTCTGGAATGCAGTCGCGGGCTCAGCCCTCCAGCAGCCGCACCTTCACGCTGCGCCCCTTGACCTTGCCCGCGGCCAGCTTGCGCAGCACCTGGGCCGCGATCTCGCGATCGACGGCAACGTAGGTCGAGAACTCGTTGACGTTGATCTTGCCGATCTGCGTGGCGGCAAACCCCAGGTCCTTGGTGAGCGCGCCCAGCACGTCGCCGGGGCGGATCTTTTCCTTGCGCCCGCCCAGGATCTGGATCGTCTGCATCGGCGGGCGCAGCGGCTCGGCGCCAGCCGGCGTGAGCTCGCCCAGCGGATGCCATTCGGAGGTGATGCCCGAGGCCTTCTCGATCTGGCCGACGCGGCCCATCTCGTCGACGCTGGCCAGGCTGAAGGCCCAGCCGGCCTCCTCGCCGTCCTTGCCCATGCGGCCGGTGCGGCCGATGCGGTGGACATGGGTGTCGGCGTCGGGCGTGACCTCGACATTGATCACCGCTTCCAGCTGCGCGATGTCCAGCCCGCGCGCCGCGATGTCGGTGGCCACCAGCACGCTGGCGCTGCGGTTGGCGAAGCGCACCAGCACCTGGTCGCGGTCGCGCTGGTCGAGGTCGCCGTGCAGCTCCAGCGCGGCAAAGCCCTGGGCGCGCAGCACCTCCACCAGGTCGCGGCATTGCTGCTTGGTGTTGCAGAAGGCCAGCGTGCTGACAGGCCGGTAGTGGTTCAGCAGCAGGCCGACGGCATGCAGCCGTTCCTCCTCGCGCACCTCGTAGAAGCGCTGGCGGATCTTCGCCGCGCCGTGGGTGCCGGCGACCTCGACGCGCTGGGGCTCGCGCATGAAGGCCGCGGCCAACTTGGCGATGCCGTCGGGGTAGGTGGCCGAGAACAGCAGCGTCTGGCGCTGCTTCGGGCACTGCTTGGCGACCTTGCTGATGTCGTCGAAGAAGCCCATGTCCAGCATGCGGTCGGCCTCGTCCAGCACCAGCGTGTTCAGCGCGTCCAGGCGCAGGCTGCCGCGTTCCAGGTGGTCCATGATGCGGCCCGGCGTTCCGACGACGACGTGCGCGCCATGCTCCAGGCTGGCCAGCTGCGGGCGCAGCGTGGCGCCGCCGCACAGCGTCAGCACCTTCAGGTTGTCCTCGGCGCGCCCCAGGCGGCGCAGCTCCTGCGTCACCTGCTCGGCCAGTTCGCGCGTCGGGCACAGCACCAGGGCCTGCACGGCGAACCGGCGCGGGTTGAGGTTGGCCAGCAACGCCAGCGCGAAGGCCGCCGTCTTGCCGCTGCCGGTGCGGGCCTGGGCGATGAGGTCCTTGCCGGCCAGCGCCAGCGGCAGGCTGGCGGCCTGGATCGGCGTCATCGCCACATAGCCCAGCTGCTGCAGGTTGGCCAGGGTGGCGGGCGGCAGCGGCAGGCTGGCGAAGTCGGTGCGGGCGGTGGTGCTGGGGACGGGGCTCATGTCGGATTGTCGCCGGGCCCCACAATCGAAGGTTCATGCCCTTGACCTTGCCCCAACCGCGCCACGCCGAACGCCTGCCCGCCCACATCACGAAGGAGCAGCTCGCCCGCGTGCGCCAGGCCGCCTACGCGCTGCCGCAGGTGGTCAAGCCGGCCGACTACCTGGCCGAGGGCAGCGCCGGCTTCGAGAGCCACCTCGACAAGCTGGGCCTGGTGCTGCTGCAGAAGTCGGTGGCCGGGCAGCGGCCCAGCCGCTGGATCGAGCCCGGGCTGATCGATGCCGCGCTGGCGCACCTGGACGCCGTCGGCAGCGGCCCCGAGGCCCGGCCGCTGCTGCAGGAACGCACGTCGGCGCTGCAGGCCCTGGGCGTCACCCGCCGCGCCGGCCTGTGGACGCGGCTGACCAGCCATGCGCTGGCGCTGTCGGAAGCCGGCTGGCGGGTGCCGGTGCTGTTCCACGTGCCGGTGGACGCCGATGCCGTGTGGGCCTACTACCGCAGCGGCGACCATGCCGCGCTGCTGGCCGCGCTGGGCCTGCCCAAGCCCTACCCGCATGCCGCCGAACTGGTGGCGCACATGGAGGCGCTGGTCGCCGCCAGCCGCGAGCGCAAGCCGCAGCACCTGCCTTCGCTGCTGCCGCGCCTGCAGGCGGAATGCGCCACGCCGCAGGCCCTGCCCGAGCTGAAGGCGGCCTGCACGCGCGCCCAGGACCGCTGGGAACAGCTGGCCACCGAACTCGACGCGCTGGAAGGCCTGCACGACGAGCTGGCCTTCCGAGGCTACCCCGACACCTTCGCCAAGGCGCGGCGGCTGCAGCGCAGCGTCACGCTCTACGTCGGCCCGCCCAACAGCGGCAAGACCCACGCCGCCTTCGAGCGCCTGGCCCAGGCCTTCGACGGCGCCTACCTGGCGCCGCTGCGGCTGCTGGCGCTGGAAGGCCGCGACCGCCTGGTGGCGCGCGGCGTGCCCTGCAGCCTGCTGACCGGCGAGGAGAACGTGCCCGCCGACGG
>CAIWPS010000008.1 GCA_903914615.1 uncultured beta proteobacterium
CAGTCCTGGCTCATCGCCCAGGCGGCACCGCTGCTGGCGCGCGGCGCCGCCGCGGTGGCCCCCGAGGTGCCGCTGGTGCATGCCGCGCTGCTGAGCGCAGCCGCCGACGGCGCGGCACGGCCGGCGCTGGAACTGGCCGTGGCCCTGCGCAATTACTGGGAGAGCGACCACCTGCCTTACTCGGTGCTGCTGGCACTGTAACGTTCGCTCGCGGCGCTGGAAGGCGACGACGCCGCGCTGCGCGCCGACGCCCACGAACTGCTGTCCTTCGCGCGCGGCGTCGCCGGCTGCGCGCCCGAGGCCGTGGCCCATGCCCAGGCCGCCGTCGCCTGCGCGCCCGACGACCGCCGGCGGAGCCTGGCGCTGGCGCGCCAGGTCTGGACGATGCACCTGGCCGGGCGCTTCGACGGGCCGCTGGAAGCCGCACTGGACGAGGCCCTGGCGCTGGCACGCCGCGCCGGCGACCTGCACGCCGAAGCCACCGTGGTTCGCATGCAGAGCATCGTGGCCTGCAACATCCGCCTCGACTACGCCGCCGCCGAGCAGCTCTCGGCGACGACGCAGGTGCTGTGGGAACGGCTGGGCAACCGGCCCATGGCCTGGCTGTCGCTGATGAACCGCGCCATGATGTGGGGCAAGACCGGGCGCGGCAACGCGCAGGCCGTGACGGTGCTGGGCGAGTGCGAACGCGCGGCGCGCGCCGCCTGCGACTGGCCCGGGCTCATCACCTGCACGCGCCAGCTCGGCCGCGTCCACATCCGCGAAAGGCAATGGCAGGCCGCCGGTGCGGCGCTGCGCCGCAGCGCGCATGCCGCCTGGCAGCGCCATGCCGCGCTGGGGCTGGCGCATGCGCTGCTGCACCTGCCGATCGCGATGGCCATGTGCGGCCAGGCCGAGGCCGCGGCGCGGCTGGACGGCTTTGCGGTGGCCCACTGGTGGCAGCTGTTCAACGGCATCAACCGCATCGAGGCCCGCGAGCTGCGCTGCACGCGGCTGCTGCTGCGCCTGGCGCTGGGCGGCGCGCGCGCCGAGGCACTGCGGGTGGAGGGCCGCAGCCTGGACCTGGCCCAGGCCGTGGCGCTGGCGCTCGGCCACGCGCCGGCCTGAGGCGGCGCGCGGCCCGGCACAATGCCGCCTTCGCAGGAGGGCCGATCGATGCGCGCGTGGACGGTGGACGCCGACGACATCCGTGTCGCCGAGGATTTCGATGCCGCGTTGCTGCACCGCACGCCCGAGATCGACGCCTTCCTGGCCACCGACCGCGACGACAAGTTCATCGTCATCGGCACCAAGGGCTTCGGCAAGACGCTGCTGCTCAAGGCCAAGCGCATCCTGTGCCAGCAGGGCGGGCAGATGCTGTGCCTGCCCAGCGGCAACCTGCTGGACAAGCCCATCGGCGACAAGATCTTCGGCCGCGAGGCGGTGGCCTTCTTCTCGGCCTCGCCGCTGCCCTGGGGCAAGGTCTGGCTGGCCGCCATCGCGCTGGCGGCGCTGAAGCAGACCGAAGGCGCCGCCGGCCTGAAGCTCAATGCCCGCCTGGCGGCGCTGGTGGAGGACGAGCACCTGCACGGCGTCATCGACCATTTCGTGCGCCTGCTCGACTTCACGCCCAGCGAGCTGCAGCGCTGCGCCGCCGACACCGACGGCCACCTGGTGCCGCGGCTGCGCTCGCTGAAGCAGCCGCTGGCGATCTTCATCGACGGCATCGACGAGTATTTCAACAAGCATGTCGAGGACACGACGCAGCAGCCCAGCGTCACCGGCGAGCTGTCGCCGCAGATCTGGCACCACGCCCAGCTGGGGCTGGTGGAGGTGGCCTACCAGCTGCGCCGCATCAACCACCGGCTGAAGGTCTACGCCGCCATCCGCAAGGAAGCCTACGCGCGGCTGCCGCAGCGCACCGCGATGTCGCAGCAGTACCGCGGCAGCGCGGTCGACATCGCCTACGGCCAGGACGGCCTGCGCATCATCTTCGTCAACAACGTGCGCCTGCTCAAGCCCGAGCGCATGGCGCTGCCCGCCAGGCTGCGTGCCGACCCGATCGAAGCCTTCCTGGGCCGAAGCGAGATCACCGACCCCTACACCGGCGAGGCCGAGGACGCCTTCGACTTCCTCTGCCGCCACACCCTGCTGCGGCCGCGCGACCTCATGACCATCGGCGACCGCCTGGCCGCGCTGCGCTCCGACGAGCGCGCCAACGAGCACCGGCTGAAGGCCGTCGTCCACGATGCCGCCACCGAGGTCGCGCACGAGTACCTGGCCGAGATCGCGCCCTACGTCGGCGACCTCGCGCTCGACAGCCTCTTCCACTGGCTGCCCGGCCCGGTGCTGACGCGCGCCGAGGTCGATGCCATCTGCGACGAGCAGGGCGCCGATGCCGGGCTGGCGCAGCGCACCTTCCACGCCCTGTACCGCGTCGGACTGTTGGGCTGCGTGCAGCACGACCGCGCCAGCGGGCAATGGCGGCAGCGCTTCCTGCGCCCGGGCGACGCCACGCTGGAGCCCGACGGCACGCTGCCGCGGGCCGGCCACTATCTCGTCCACCCGGTGCTTTCCGACCTCATCGGCCGCGTCAACCCGGCTTACGCGCAGCGCATCGACCGCGTCAACATCGTCGGCTGCGACCGCCCCTGGCTCGACCCAGGCGCCGCCGCGCGCAACACGACGCAGCGCGAATGCTGCGTGCTGAAGGCCGACGTGCACGGCTTCGGCCAGCTCATGCACGAAGGTGCCGACGGCCCGGTGCGCCAGGCGCTGGAGGAAGCGGTGGCGCGCTGGGCGCCGCCCGGGGCCGTCGCCGAGACGGGTGCGGGCGACATGGTGCTGATCGCCGCCGACGACGCGCTGGCGCTGGCGCAGACGGCGCGCCACCTGCTGGACGACGTCTACCGCGCGCCGGGGCAGCCGCGGCTGCGCATCGCACTGCACCACGGCCCGGTGCAGCTGCGCGTGCGCGACAGCGACCTGCGCGAGGTCATCGACGGCGGCGAGGCCGTGCTGTGCGCAGCGCGCGTCGAGCCCGTCGTGCCGCCGGGCCAGATCTGGGCCACCGAAGCCTTCCGCCTGCAGTTCGCGGCCCAGCCTTCGTTGTGGCGCACCGCCGCCATCACGGCGCCGGAAGGCGGGATGCTGTTCAACGTGCGCAAGGCCGGCACCGCCGAGCCCGACCTGTGGGTGCAGCTGCACCGGCTGGAATCCTGAGCCGGGCTATTCCCAGGGCGGCTCCTGCCACCACGGGAAGAAGGGCGGCAGGTCGCGGCTGACGCGGTCGGGGAAGTCGGCGGGGCGCTTTTCCAGGAAGGCGGTGACGCCTTCCTTCGCATCGGCCGAGGCGCCGCGCGAGAACATGGCACGGCTGTCGACGCGGTGCGCCTCCATCGGGTGTGCCGCGCCGAGCATGCGCCACATCATCTGCCGCGTCAGCGCCACCGAGACCGGCGCGGCATGGTCGGCGATCTCGTGTGCCAGCGTGCGCGCGGCGGTCAGCAGGTCCTCGGGCGCCAGCACGCGGCTGACGAGGCCGCCGTCCCGCGCCTCGGTGGCGTCGAACAGGCGGCCCGTCATCGTCCATTCCAGGGCCTGGGAGATTCCCACCGCGCGCGGCAGGAACCAGCTGCTGCAGGCCTCGGGCACGATGCCGCGGCGGCCGAAGACGAAGCCGAAGCGCGCGCTGCTGCTGGCCAGGCGCACGTCCATCGGCAGCAGCATGGTGGCGCCGATGCCCACGGCCGCGCCGTTGATGGCACCGATGACGGGCTTGAGGCAGTTGAAGATGCGCAGGGTGACGCGGCCGCCGCCGTCGCGCGTGCCTTCGCTGCCTGGGCCGGTGGCGGCGGTGACCTCGGGCCGGTCGCCGCGCGCCGCGTAGTCGAAGGTCTTGCCGCCTTGCGAGAGGTCGGCGCCGGCGCAGAAGGCGCGGCCGGCCCCGGTGACGATGACGGCGCGCACATCGTCGTCGGCGTCGGCGCGGTCGAAGGCCTGGATCAGGCCTTCCATCATTGCGCGGTCGAAGGCGTTGAGCTTGTCGGGGCGGTTCAGCGTGACGGTCAGGACGCTGCCTTCGAGGGTGGTGGTGACGACGTCGTTGCTCATGGTTCAGCGGGCCTCGAAGAGCGCGGCATGGTCCAGGCGCAGCTGGCGCTTGAGCAGCTTGCCGCTGGGGTTCTTCGGCAGGGCGTCGGCGAAGACGACGCGCTTGGGCGACTTGAACGAGGCCAGGTGGGCATGGCAATGCGCCAGCACCTCGGCTTCGGTGAGCGTGTGCCCGGCCTTGGGCACGACCACGGCCACCACGGCCTCGACCCAGCGCGGGTGCGGCAGCCCCACCACCGCCACCTCGGCGACCTGCGGCAGGCGGTAGATGGTCTCCTCGACCTCGCGGCTGGCGACGTTCTCGCCGCCGGTCTTGATCATGTCCTTCTTGCGGTCGACGACGGTGATGTAGCCCTCGTCGTCGATGGTCGCCAGGTCGCCGGAGTGGAACCAGCCACCCGCGAAGGCGGCGGCGCTGCGTTCGTCGTCGCGGAAGTAGCCCAGCATGAGGTGGGGCGAGCGGTGGACGATCTCGCCGACCTCGCCGGGGCCGACGTCGCGCATCGCATCGTCCACCACGCGCGTCTCGACATTGAGCACGGCGCGGCCGCAGGAGCCGGCCTTGCGCAGCTGGTCCTCGGGCGCGAGCATGGTGGCCAGCGGCGCGATCTCGGTCTGGCCGTAGAGGTTCCACAGCCGCACCGCAGGCAGCCGCCCCGCCAGTTCGCGCAGCACCTCCACCGGCATGATGGAAGCGCCGTAGTAGCCCTTGCGCAGCGTACCGAGGTCGGTGGTGTCGAAGAGCGGCGAGCGCAGCAGCGCGATCCACACCGTGGGCGGCGCGAAGAACGAGGTGATGCCGTGGCGCGCGATCAGCGGCAGCAGGTTCTCGGGCACCGGCCTGGCCGTGATGACGTTGCTGGCACCGACGTAGATGGCCGGGCCGAAGAAGACGTCGAGCTGCGCGCAGTGGTACAGCGGCAGCGCGTGCAGCACGAGGTCTTCGCTGGCGATGCCGGCGTCGACGATGCAACTGACGTACTGCCACAGCACCGCGTCGTGAGTCAGCATTGCGCCCTTCGGGCTGCTTTCGGTGCCGCTGGTGTAGACGATCTGCGCCAGTTCGTCGCCGCGCAGCGGCAGCTCGGGCGGCGGCGCCTCGCAGGCGGCCAGGGTGTGGAAGTCGACCATGCCCTCGGCGGGTTCGGAAGGGTCTTCGGAAGGCAGCCAGACGAAGTCCTGCACGGCAGTGTCCAGCGCTGCCGCTGCGCGCGCCAGCGCGGCCAGGCCGCTGTCGGTGGCCAGCACGGTGGCGCCGGCATGGCGCAGGATGTAGGCCACCTCTTCGGCCTTGAGCATGAAGTTGATCGGCACCAGCACCGCGCCCAGCCGCGCCAGCGCGAAGCGCAGGGCCGCGAAGGCGTGCGAGTTGCGGGCCAGCACGGCGACGCGGCCGCCCTGGGCCACGCCGCGCTGCGCCAGCCCTGCCGCCAGGCGCGAGCACAGGCGGTCGAATTCGGCGTAGGTCCAGCGCGTTGCGCCGCAGGCGATGGCCAGCCGGGCGGGCGTGCGGGCGGCACTGCGGTGCAGCAGGTCGCCCAGGGTCTGGCGGCGGATGGCCGGGTGCATGGCGTCTCCTTCATGTCGGCGCGGCTGTGCTCGCCACGTCTGGTCTTTCAAGCTTAGCAGCGCACCCGCGGGCCGACCGGCCCGCGTGCCGGGGCCGATCGGGGCGGCGAGCGAAGCCGGCTTGAGGTTCATCAAGATCGCATGCCGGATCAGGGCAGGAGGCAGCGTAGGAAGTTTGCCGCCGCTGTCATACTGGCCGCCACCCGCAGCGCCCGTCACGACCGAGCCCGATGCCCGCCTTGCCCACCGCCTGGGGCGCCCTGTGCGCCGTCGTCTTCCTGCTCGGCCTGCGCCACGGCTTTGACGCCGACCACTTGGCCGCCATCGACGGCATGACGCGCATCAGCGCGCGCCAGCAGCGTCCCTGGGCACGCTGGTGCGGCGCGCTGTTCTCGCTGGGCCACGGCGTGGTGGTGCTGGCCATCGCGGGCGTCCTGGGCCTGCTCAGCGAACGCTGGGCGCCGCCAAGCTGGCTCGACGCCTTCGGCGCCTGGGTCTCGATCGTCTTCCTGCTGCTCGTGGGCGTGGCCAACCTGCAGTCGCTGCTGAAGGCTGCGCCCGGCGGCATGGTGCCGCTGGTGGGGCTGAAGGGACCGTGGCTGGTGCGCCTGCTGCCTTCGCGCAGCCCGCTGAGCGTGGCCGCGGTGGGACTGCTGTTCGCGCTGTCCTTCGACACCCTCAGCCAGTCGGCGCTGTTCGCGATGACGGCGCTGCAGTTCGGCGGCGTGGCGCACAGCCTGGCGCTGGGCGGCCTGTTCGTGGCGGGCATGCTGGTGGCCGACGGCCTGAAC
>CAIWPS010000009.1 GCA_903914615.1 uncultured beta proteobacterium
GAACCCGCGCCTGCCGCTGCCCAAGGCGGGAGCGGAAGCCATCACCACGGCCCGAGGCGAGGTCGAAGGCGAAGGCAAAGGCGAAGGCGAAGGCGAAGGCGAAGGCGAACCGCAGTCGCTGGCCCAGCTGCCACGCAGCTCTCCGGCGCTGGATCTGCTGCCCTGGCTGAACCGCCGCCTGCAGGTGCTGGTGCGCGACGCGCGCCAGGTGCGGCGCGCTGCCGCGGCCTTGCGTCCATCCAACCTGAGAAAAGGCGCGTGAATGCAGTGGCGGCGACCCTGAGCTGACAATCGGGTTCCGGACTAGAAAGCTGCCAAGCAGCCGTTCAAGTAAGCAGGCTGGCAATGGAGCCGGCCACTCGACCCTGGTTCTCGTACAGATCCCAGAACGGTCGTCGTGCGTGAGTCCAAAACGCTGCCAGCGTCTCCTGTTCAGATCATTTCTTCGTGAGTTAGATGCGACCGCAAGGCGATCGCGAGCGGGTAGACCGCCAGGGCGGTCAGAGCCGTGGCGAATGTAGCGCCGTGTATGCCTATGTGGTCGCCAAGAAAACCGTAGATCACCGGCGCGACCGCGCCGGACCCGATCGTGCCGGTATAGAAGAGAGCGAACGCCCGCTCGGTCGCTCCAGGGGACGAAAGTTCGGGCACCGTCCCATAGAGGACGGAGGAGGTGCCGTTGAGCATCATGCCCAGCAGCGGCAACAGCACCATCGTCAGCGTCAGCGGACAAAACATGACGGCGACGATCAGGGCTGCCGTGCCACCCTCCGTCGCCAGCACGGTGCCGACCACGCCCAGGCGCGCGCCAAGCCAGCCGCACGCAAACTTGCCTGCAGCGCCCCCAATGAAGACCAGCGCAAGCGCCGTCCCGATCATCGGTGTCGACGCGCCCTTTGCCTTGAGCAGGAACGGCAGAAAGGTGAGCAGCCCCATGCGAACAGCTGTGTCGAGGACGCCGATGGTGAACAACAGGTGGAACCCGGTTCCTGTAGCCTGGCGAGTGGCGCGCGCAAATACGTCCGCAGAAGTCTCCTGGCGGGGTATCGACGGGAGAAATAGTGCAATCGAGGCAGCAACGACGCATCCCAAGGCCGAGACCGTCCACAGTGCGTGGTGCCATGGCATGAACGTCACCAGCAACGAGATGGCAGCCGGCAACGCCGCCTTGCCCAAGTCCCCCGAGAAGTTGTAAATGCCCAGCGGTCCACGCGCATCGCGCCCGTAGACGCGAGCCACGGCGCCGGAAGCCAGCGGGTGTTGCGTGCTCGATCCGCAGCCCGATATGGCTAACGCGATGCACAACCCCAACAGACTGCCCGACATGCCTGCCGCCGCATAGCCGATCGCCGCCAACAACGTCCCAAGCGCGAGCGTCGCCCGGCTGCCGATCCAACGGGCCAGGCGGCCGGCCGGCAGTTGCAGGCTGGCCATTGAGCCCGCATAGACACCGCGCAACATGGCCAACGCGCCATAGCCCAGACCGAAGTCCGACTGCCATATCGGCAGCAGCACGTAGATCATGTCGGTGTAGCCATCGTGCAGCGCGTGCGCCACGCACGAGAACCACAGAACGCGGGCGCGCCGAGCAGGCGCTGCCGAGGCCGTCTGAGCAGTCGGCTGCGCGGCGGGTAGTGGAGTCGGGTGCGAGCCATTCATGCGCCGACTGTAGGGTCGTGCTCGGCGTTCTACTACGGACCATATTTCTTGGAATCCGAGAGTTAAAGTCACGCCATGAAGCCGAAGTCAAAACCGAGCGATGAAGGTGGCCGGGACAAGCTGCCGCCGCTGAATGCCCTGCGCAACTTCGAGGCCGTCGCCCGCTACGGCAGCTTCGCTGCAGCTGCTACTCGTCTGCATGTGACCCACTGGGCCGTCGGAAAGCAGATCAGGCTTCTCGAGGACTGGTTCGGTGTGCCGCTCTTCGAGCGCCAAGCGCGTGGCGTCGTACTCACCGATGAAGGCGCGGCACTGCTCAATGATGTCGCCAACGCATTCGAACGCTTGGTCAATGGAGCCGCGCGGCTGCGTCACGACGACTTCGCGCGCCGCGTATCGGGCGTCGTGCGCGTGAACGTGCTGGCGAGCTTCGCCTTATGTTGGCTGTTGCCGCGCCTAGCGGACTTTCAAGCGCAGTACCCCGATATCGAAGTCCGCGTCACGACCACATCGCGCAAGCTACGCTACATCGGCGAGGCCTTCGACATCGGCGTGCGTTCAGGGAACGAAGGCGGCGCGGGCCTCGCGTCGCGCCCGCTGATGGCCGATGTTCGCTTGCCCGCCTGCAGCCCTGCGCTGCTGCACAAGCATCCGATCCAGAACGTGTCGGACCTGCAGCATCACACGCTGCTGCATTCCGCGAGCACGCGAACAGCGTGGTCGTATTGGCTGAAGGAAGCCGGAGCCCCCGACCTGCGCGTCGTGCGACACGTCGAATACGACCATGCCTACCTCCAACTTGCGGCCGCCGTCGAGGGCTTAGGTGTGACGCTCGCGTCGCTGCCATTGATCGAACGGGACATCGCTGCCGGCCGCCTGGTTTGCCCGATTGCAGCGCCTACATGGCGCGCGCTCGACTACACGCTGGTGATGAACGTTGACCGCGCTGGCGATCAGGCGGTCGTGGCTTTTGAGCGATGGATCACGACGATGGTCGAGCAAGCGTCCGGACATTTCGAGGCGGGCTAGATCGACACAGGTCAGCCATGCAGCCAGATTGCCGACCCTCAGCATTGACTGCTTAGAGTTTATCCGTAAATAATGTTGACCGCCAACGGCACCTTACGAAACGCAATGATCGCGGCGGCAAGATGGTTCAGTGCCATGAAGCTGCGCGCGAGCTTCTCATAGCGCACGAGTAGCTTGCGGAATCGGTTGAACCAGCTGTGGCACACCTCGACAACCCAGCGGCGTGCCTTCTTTGCAGGGTTGCGCTTC
>CAIWPS010000010.1 GCA_903914615.1 uncultured beta proteobacterium
CCCTTCTCGCCCTCCAGCACCTCCCCGCCCATCGACAGGATGCGGATCACGGTCGGCCCCTCCAGCGTGGTGCCCTTCAGGAAGCGGCCGGGATAGAGTTCGTCATAGTGGGGCATTGGCGGTCTCCTTCTCGACGGGCGGGCTGTTCCCTCCGTACGGCCCGCAGCAGTCCGAGCAGAGCAGCGGCTGCCCGTCCTTGCCCCAGAAGTCGTCGTTTGGCGTGCAGTGCTTCACCTGCTTGCACTTGCGGCAGAGGCAGAACTTGTATCGCCTGTCCGGTCCGCCGTGGGTGATTGGATTTTCTTTGCTACCGAGGTCCATCGTTCGACTCCTTTACTTCCCACTCGTAATCGTCATCCTCGACCGCCCACCGCGGCAGGCTCAGCATCCGCTCCGTCGGCGCCATCCCCGTCCGCTCGCTGATCAGCTCCGCGGCGCGGCATTTGGCCAGTAGCTCGCGCACCAGTTCGTGGCCCGCCTCCATCATCTCGGCGTCGGGGCGGTACACGGCCACGTCGTAGGGCGGCGCGTTCTCGACGGCGATCAGGACCGGCAGGCGTGGTTGCCGGCGGATCGCGTCCAGGCCCTGGAGGTAGAACGCGAGCTGCCCGTGATAGAGCAAGCGCGCGGTCGCGCTCGCGAAGCTGTGCGCGTCGATGGCGCGGGCGGTCTTCAGGTCGATGAGGTACTCATCCGCCAGCCAGTCGAGCCGTGCCTTGCAGTTCAGGTTCGTGTCGCGGTCGGTCCACTCGATGGTGTGCTCGGCCTGCCCGCGCTCCAGGTACTTGCGCGCGACCGGGTGGCTGCGCACGGCGTCGCGGATGGCCAGCGCGGTGTCGTACTCGTCGCTCCCCAGGATCGTCTTGCCCTCCTTCGCCGCCGCCTCCTTCGCCGCGTCCCAGTCCTTGCGCGCGCCCTCGCCCTTCGTCTTGCTCTTGGTATAGACAAGGTAGCGCCGCGGGAACTCGTCGGGCTCGAATACGGCGACGTGCGCGGCGCTGCCCAGGGTGAGCGAGGCGGTGTCCGGGCGCGGGTGCTTGAGCCGGTACTGGTAGCGCAGGGGCGACCCGTTCGGCGGCGCAAGCTCCTTCAGGCTGGACCAGCGGACGGCGGGGATCGCGTCGTATTGCTCGTAGGTCAGGCGCGTCACGACAACACCTCCCAGGGCAGCGCGCTGACCTCTCGCGGCGGGTCCTGGCCGAAGTCAGGGCCGGCGGGGCGGACACGGATCGGGCCGGTGCTGATGGTGCTCAGCAGGAGCAGCAGGTAGACCGCGCGCATCAGTCCACCCTCCCAGTGACCAGCGGCGGCACGTCCGGCAGGTCGGTGACGCGGACCAGGGGCGACAGGGCACGGGACTTCCAGCAGGTGCAGGACTGGCAGCCGTTCCGACTTGGGCAGGCGGGATCGTGCGGGGCCGCTTCGATGGCCTGCCGCTGCCGGGCGGACTCGTCGAACAGCACCTTTTTCTCCGCGGCGAGAGCATCCAACCGCACGGCCAGCCGCTCTACCTCGGCGCGCAGCTCGGCGGCTTCCTGCATCATCTTGCGCTCGACGCCGTCGAGCTCGTTTAAGAGGCTTTCGGCGGCACGCTTCTCCCGGCTGAGTCGGTCGAACTCCACGCGCAGGTTGCCGTATTCCTTCTCGGCCCTGCTTTCGGCGTCGCGTGCCCTGTCGAGCGCCCCGGATAGCTCGGCGATCTGCGCTTTGAGGTGCCGTCTCGCGGCCTTCTCGCTGTCGGCGGCGTCGGGCGAGTGCTCCGAGGGGCGCGGGGTCTTGGGGGCCTGCTCGGCGGCGCGGAGACGGGCCGACGGTTCAGTGATGTGGCCCTCGATCTCCTCCTGCGAAAGATCGGGCGCAATGCCCATCGGACCGGCTAGATGGCGCAGGTACTCGCTGGTCGGTTCATCGGGGCGCGGGGTCTCCATGCGGTCGGCCCGTGCCCGCTGCACGTCCAGCTTCGCGCGGGTGATGGCGAGGTCGCCCCGCGCCCCGTCCAGCAGGATCGTTTTGAGACGCGCAAGGGTCTTCCACGCCCGCGCCCTGGCCAGCTTCGGCTCGTAGGCGCGCACGTCCCGGCTCAGTTCCTCGACGCGCTGGCGGTATCGCTCTTTCTCGCGCCACGTCTCATCGAGGTTGCCGCGGGTGGCGGCGAGGTGCGCCACGGCGGTGTCGCGCTCCAGGAGGACCTCGCGCCCCGTCTCGCGCAGGGTGGCCAGCTCGACTCGCAGCGAATCGCCTTCGCGCTGCATGCCGTCAATCGCCGCCAGGATGCGTGCCTCGCTGTCCCACTCGGGACCGAGCAACGAGAGGCGGACGGCGATGCGCTGGCGCTGGAGAACGGTCTCCTGCCCGAGCTGCCGCTGCATCTCCAGCGTCTGCCGCAGCATCCTGATCTCGCCGGCCTTGGTGGGGTCGATGAGGTCGGCGACCAGCTCGCGGACCCGGCGGCGCAGGGTGCCTGAGAAGAGGCGGGGGGCGGTGCGGCGGGCGCCCCAGTTATAGATCCAGCTAGACGGAGGCATCGGCCACCTCCGGCGCGTAGATCACAAAGGCGACCCGTCCATCGGGGGCGCGCGAGTATCCCAGCGGCGCGGCGCCCATGCGGAACATCTCGACAAGCGGGGCGTAGGGGCTGGGCTGCGCCAGACCGCCGATCTGCCAGCGCGCAGATCGCCAGAGAACGTAGCGGGGCCGCACGTACCACCGAACCCAGTACGGATAGAGCCGATAGAGATCGGCGGCATCAGCAGCATCAGCAGCATCAGCAGCAGCATCAGCAGCATCAGCAGCATCAGCAGCAGCAGCAGCGGCAGCAGCATCAGCAGCATCAGCAGCAGCAGCAGCAGCATCAGCAGCAGCATCAGCAGCAGCAGCAGCAGCATCAGCATCAGCAGCATCAGCATCAGCAGCATCAGCAGCAGCAGCAGCATCAGCAGCAGCAGCAGCAGCAGCAGCAGCCTTCCGCTCGCGCACGAATCGTGCGACTCGCGGAAGGGGATCAGACCCTGGCCGCAACCACGGCGTGATCGCGTCGTGCCACCTCTCGAAGAGCGCGGTCAATGCTTCGTCGCTCAGGCGCTGCGCCGGCTTGAGCCAGGGGAACGACTTCCATGTCGCCATCTCGGCGCAGACTGCCTCGATGCGCGGCAGCACGTCGCCGAAGATCTCCTCGAATGGCACCTCGCGCGCCACATACAGCGAGCGGACGCGCAGCTTGTCGCCCTCCACTGCCATCAGATCGGCCTCGTCGATCAGGCACTCGAAGAACCGGGCGCGCGGGCCACGGACGCCTCTCTCGATATACCCGCACGTCTCGCGCGGCGTGGGGCTCAGGTGCAGGCCGGGGTTGCAGCAGGGCTCATCGGGCCCGGCGGCGTCCTCCACGGTCAGGGTCGCGCCGGGGACGTAGAGCACCTGGCCGGTGCGGAAGTCGGTGCCGTCGTGGCGAGTAGCCTTGTACGCGATGGCGACGTGCAGGGCGTGGTCGTTGGCGGTGGTATCGGGCCTCACGACGCCACCTCCACCCCGCCGGGCGACTTGCCCAGGGGCAGGATCTCGTCGGCGTCCAGGCCGAGCGCCGCGCGCACCTCCGGCGACGGCTTGCGGCTGTGCATCAGCACGACACCGGGCTTGCGCCAGCCGTTGGGGCGCCAGCGACGGATCTCCAGCACGGCGCCGTCTGGCTGCACGGTGCGCGAGGCGACGGCACCGGGCAGCGAGTCCAGATCGGCGGGGCCGTCCAGTTGGACGGATATCTCGGCGTGGAGATCGTCGATAGATGCCAGGGCGTCGGTCAGCTTCTCTTGCAGGGTCTTCATGGTCGGTTCTCCTCGGTGAGTGCGCGCCGCACCGCCGAGATCGACGGCCTGCGCAGGTTGATAGCGGTCAGTCCGCAGGCAGCGGCCAGGGCGCGAGCTGCCGCCGCGAGTTGATGAGAGCAGCAGGACAGAGGGATCAGCACCGCCGCCAGGGACCTGTCCTGGGCCATCTTGGTCAGCGCGGTGCCGTTGTCCGTCTCGATCTGCACCAAGTCGTACCCGCAGCTCTTGGCGGTCTGTCGATAGGCCGCTCCCATGTGACCTACCCCCCCCGCGAGCAGGACCCGCCTCACGCGCACACCTTCGGCCAGGTCAGCACCTTGCTGCACAGCCGGCAGCGCCGGCCCTCGCCGACCTTGACGCCACGGAAAATGATCGGGCCGGCCAGCTCGGTCTCGTGCTCCCGGCGCACGGGGTCCATCAGCATCGCTTGATGGATGGTCGGCCAGCAGGACAGCCCCTCGCCGTAGCGCGGCCCCAGGATCTCCTGCGCCGACCGCATGAGGATCGCCGGGGCGACCTCGGGGACGGCGGCAGCGAAGCTGACCGCGGCCATCGGCACACCCTGCGGCGGCGCAGCAGCACGGCGCCGAGGCGGCGCGTTGTCCAGCGCCAGGGCAGCAGCCGACAGGGTCAGCGGCGAAGCAGCGGGCGCCGACTCAATCTTGAGCACGGGCGACAGCGCGGCATCGTTGCCCCTGGTCAGGCGCGAGACCAGCCACAGGACAGGCAGCGGGGAGCAGCAAATGCAGACGGCGACGAACAGATCGAACGACATGGATACCCCTTTCAGCCTCTTGACGAGGCAACAGCAGGTCACCAGGGAATCGAACCCCGAAGCCCGACGACGCGAGGGATCAGGACGAAGCTCGCGCCGTCGGTATCACCAGACGTGACCCATAGCCGACCCCGAATGTGTCGGCCTCACCCTCTCTCGCCCGGGCCCACTCGCCCGGCGCGCGGCTGATTGCGACGTTTCTCTCGATGCGCGTCAGCCGAGTGACGGATCGTCCAGTTCGCGCACCTCGATCCGTAGACCAGGCTCGCGGGCATAACGCTTGCGCACGCTCCCGTCCACGATCTGCGCGTCGTCCTTCCAGACCACGCCGTTGAGCGCGTCGCAGACCTTGGCCAAGTTGTCGAAGTCGGGCTTCGTCGTCGGGCGGACCTCGCCTCGCAGCGCCGCCGCCGTCTTCTTGCGCGACCAGGACGCCGGCACGTCGAACGAGGCCACGATCACGACAGACAGCGGCCCGAGAAGCGGCGGACGGTCGCCCATTGCTTGCTGGCCGAAATACTTCAACTCGCCCTCGTAGCTGCGGGTCTTGGCCGGCGTGTACATGGTCGCGTGGCCGCCGCGCACCGTCGCCCGTGGTCGGCCCTTGCCCTGGGGCTTGCCGGGTAGATGGATTGTGATCATCGGTCTATCGCTCCCTCGTTTGCATCCCCGAACCTGCTCCAGCTCGCGGATCTCGGCGTCCAGCACGGCGCCGCCTTGTTGTACGTAGCTCACGACGGCCTCCGTTTGCTCGGTCTCTCAATTCGGTCCAGGCGACGCAGGATTGCCCGTTGCTGGGTGTCAGTCCGGCGCAGCAACTCGATCAGCGGGTTGATCAAGGTCGCTTCCCCCCTCTTGCCCTGGGGGGCTGCGCGGCCAGGCCGGCGTCCACCTCGCGCATCGGCCAGCGCATCGGGCCGCCGCCGCTGTGGCGCTGGCCGATGGCGCGGAGCCAGGACCAGCGGGGGCGCTGGAGCATGTGATCGATGGCCCTGGGCGTCCTGGCCAGGTGCCGCGCCAAGCCCTCGCGGTCCAGCAGCCGCCCTCGCAGCAGCGCCAGTACCTCGTCCAGCTTGCGGTTCACTTCCTTGCACTCGTCGCACACGATTCTCCTGCGCGCCCACGTCTCCCCGACGCGGCGCATTGACCAGGCGCGGCTGTGCGCACGTATCCCACACTTGGGACTTGACGCGCGGCGCCGATCTGGTATCGTTCCCCTGTCGCTCACCGGTGACAGGGCCGAAAGGTCCTGACGTGAAGGCCCCTTGCCGGGGGCCTTTCGTCGTTCATGGGGTTGTGCTTCGGTTCCTACGCTCCGTTCTGCGCTGGTCCAACCATCAACCGTCCCCTTACCTACCCAACCAATCCCAAGCGCGTAACTTCGGTTATGCCGAAACCGCGGTTTTTCGTCAACTACATTTTTCGTGTTTTTGTGATTGGAGTTACGCGCACACAGGGCGCAGATGTAGGCAGGCGCTATTCGATCTTGGTCAAGGCGAGCAGACCGGAGCTGACCACGATCTGGGTCAACTCGTCGAGCGAGGCATCCGGGTTCTGCGCCTTCAGCCGGCGCAGCGTGGCCAGGGTATCCTCGTCGGAATCCAGGCCCCGGCGTAGCAGTTCTCCGACCAGCACGGACAGCGATTTGCCGGGGTGCCGGATCTGGAGCAACTGAAGATCGTCGTACTCGCGCTGCGGCACCTTCACAGGCTGGCCGCCGGTCTTGTCCTTCTTTTTGTCGGTCGTCGCCATCGTCGGCTGATCCTATCCCGGCGCCATCTCGCGCCGAAGCAAGCTTACCAAATATTGTGTCACCGTACAGCCAGCCGGCCACACGCCCATGCGCTGGCCTTCCGCAAGACAATGCTCGGCACGCGACACCAGATCGGCGGGAATCTCCAGATCCTGGAGTTCGTCGGCCAATGCCAGCATTTCGTCGCTGATCACGGGCAGCGGGGCGGAAGTCGGTACCATGATCGGGCCTCCATATGGGTGGTTGGGGGAGCCCATTAAGTACCCGCTGAGATTGGCTGCCCGCAAGGTGCGCTGCTCCACTTTTTACAGTTTTCTGCCTGGGTTCGGTTCGCGCGTCCGACGGGGACGCAGGGGTGCGGCAGATTGCCGCGCCTCCAGTCGCTTCACCCTGGCCCGCAGTTCGTCCAGCTCCTGCCGCATGACCCCGAGCAGGAGCCCCCCATCCAGCGCCCGCCGCGCCAGCATCACGATCATCTCGGCCTCCGAGGTGCGGACGCTGTGCAGGCCCGCGGCCTTCTCCTGGCTGAGCAGGTCCACGACCCGCTGATAGGTCTCGTCGTCCATCGTCACCGTGCTGCGCGCCATGGGCGGAGCGAAGATCGGCGGCGACCTGGGGGTCAACCGCGGTGCAGTGCGGATCCGCGTAGCACCTGGCGACGGCGCCTTGCTCCCCGCCCGGCCCCGGATCTACGCTCGACGCCCACCTCGGATCAGGAGAAAGCCCATGCCCGACACGAAGAGCTGTCCGTTCTGTGCCGAAGAGATCAACGCCGCGGCCCTGAAGTGTAAGCACTGCGGGTCGATGCTGGACGGTGCGCCAGTCGCGGCGAGCAAGAAGCCCAATGGCAAGCTGCGCCCGCTTCTCTGGGTGTGCGGCATCGGCGGCGGCCTCCTGGTCTTGGGCGCGCTCGGTCGCCATGCCGATGAACCAGACACCAGGCCGGAATGGCTGAAGCATCCGGCCCAGGCGGTCCCGCGCCGGGCGATCGCACGGTCCGAGCCGCCAGGCGCGCCAGCGATACAGGCCCCCGCTGACGAAGTCGGATTCGTCGGCGCTGTAACCCAATATGTCGAGCCCTACAAAGAGGCGCCCAACGCGATCAAGAAGTCCACACTCCGCCGAGAGCGTGCCGCCGCCGTTCGGGCGGCTCTCAGGGGATCGCGGGCCTTCTTTAGGTGGGTCGGCACCTTGCACAAGGTCGGCACAAACAGCGATGGTGACGCACATGTCGAGATCCTGATTCCAGCGCAGCCCACGGGCGTCGTGCTGAAGACGTGGAACAACTCGCTCTCCGACGGCGGAAGCCACACCCTGATCAAACCGTCCGATCCGCTCTACGCCGCCGTGGGCGACATGAAACAGGGCGACGTCGTCGAAGTGTCGGGCAAACTCCTGGCTGATGACCGGGACTTCGTGAAGGAGGCCAGCATGAGCGAGCGTGGAAGCATGACGGAGCCCGAGTTCATCGCCCACTTCGAGAACATCTCCAAGAAGTAACCCCCTCATCGCTCGCACTTCCCCGCGCTGCACCGCTCTCCCCGCTGGCAGTCCGAATCGCCCCCACACTCCGGCCCCGAGATCGCGCAGGCAGGGCAGAGAGCGTCCCTGCCTGCGCCGGGGGCTGCTACGGGGTGCCCTTCACCACGCTGACGATACTGGCCACCGCCTTGACCAGATCGTCGTTCTGCATCTTCGACGCCTCGGCCTGCATGTCGTACAGCGCGGACAGGGCGCGTCCCTTCGCTTCGTCGAACTTCTCCTGCTCGGTCCTCTTTTTGGCCATGGTCTTCTCCGGGCTGTGCGCACGTGGCGCGGGTTAAAAACATCGTCAGCATGATGGTGGTCATGGGCACCCTCTGTGCTTCATCAAAAATCGGCTCATCGCCTCGGCCATCGGTGGCAGCAGCAGCTCCTGGCCGCGCTCCGTCTCGCGCGTCATCGGCTCATCGCCTGGGCCCGGCGGCGGCATCGACCACGCCAGGTCGCCAGCCGGCAGGCGCTCCATCGTGCTGCACCGGGCGCAGCTCGCCAGGCCGGCAAGGAACGCTATGTGCCTAACTACGGCCAAATGCGAATTTGCCCTGTTCCGGCTCTTGTGGCCATTCCTCAAAGCGCGTCTGTTTTCCAACAAAGCGCAGCGGGACGAAGAAGCCGCTCGGCCCGTTGCGCTGCTTGGCGAAGATCAACTCCGTGGGTTTGGCGGGCTCTGGTTTCTCGTTCGGCGCCGGCTTCTTGGTGCGCTCGTGAAACAGGAAGTACACGCCGTCTGCGTCCTGCTCGATGCTGCCCGACTCGCGCAGATCCGATAGCTGCGGCCTGCGGTCCGGGTTGCCGTCCACGGGCCTCTTGAGCTGAGACAGGGCCAGCACGGGGACGCGCAGATCCTTGCTCAACGCCTTCAGGCCGCCGCTGATCTCGGACACCTCGGCCTGGCGGTTGTACTCGCGGCCCTTGCGCAGGCCACCGGCTTGCAGGAGCTGGAGATAGTCGATCAGGATGAGGCCCAGGCGGTCGCCCAGCTCCGTCCGCCAGCGCCGCGCCTTGCTGCGGATCTGCGCGAGCGAGGGCGCCGAGCTATCGTCGATAGCGATGGGCAGCCCCGACACCACGTCCGCGGCGCAATACAGCGAGTTCCACGCCTCGCGCGCCATCTCGCCCCGGCGCAGGCCCGCGGAGTCGATGCACGCCTCGCCGGCAAGGGCGCGCTCCGTCAGGTCTTCTGCCTCCATCTCGGCGGAGAACACCAGCACCCCGGCGCCGGCCTTCGCTGCGCCCTGGGCGATGTCCATTCCCAGCGCGGTCTTGCCGTCGCCGGGGCGGCCCGCGAGGATGTACAGGCGACCGGGCAGGAAGCCGCCGATCTTCAGGTCGATGGAGTCGAAGCCGCTGCTCACTCCGCGCGAGCCCGGAGCGCGGGTGCGGCGCTGCTCGATCTGCTGCATGGTGGTCCGCACCACATCGGACATGGGCCTGTAGCTGCGCGGGGTCTTGCTGCCCAAGTCGAAGGCCAGGCGCTGCGCCTCCTCGACGGCTTCTGCCGGCGTGCCCGACTCCATGCCCAGGGCGACGATCTTCTGCCCGGCCTCGATCACGCGGCGCCGCTCGGCGCAGTCGCGAATCGCGGCGGCGGCGGCGTGGATGGACTCCGCGGTGACGAAGGACGTCACCAGGCTGCGGACGTAGCCGTGGGCGCCACCTTGCTGAAAGCGCAGTTCTTCGCTCAACCGCTCGGCCACCAGATAGGGGTCCGGCGTCTTGCCTTCCGCGTCGATTTTGAGAATCTCGGTGTACACCAGCCGCGTTGGCTTGTGATAGAGCGCATCGACCGGGAGCACGGCGGCTATGTGCGAAAGAAAGCGGTGGTTGATCAGCAATATGCCGCAAAGCTGATCCTCGGCCTCTTTCGCGTTCGGCAGCGCCAGTTCGCTACTCATCGTCGGGGCCTGCCGGGCGGTAGTGTGGGCCGGGGTCGGGCCTCTTTCGCGTTCGGCAGCGCCAGTTCGCTACTCATCGTCGGGGCCTGCCGGGCGGTAGTGTGGGCCGGGGTCGGGCTGCGCAGGCCGCGCGCCGTTGGCGAACGAGTTGACCGGTGCGAGGCCGCGGTAGTTGCGCTCGATGGCCTGCCGGAGCACCGCGTTGCCGTCCTGGCCCTGGTTGACCAGCTCCACCAGCTTGTCCAGGGACAGGCGCTCGGCCCGCTCGCCCTTGGCTGCCCGGGCCTTCAGCCGGGCCACCAGCCAGTCCCGCCACAGGGCCGGTTCAACCCCTGGCGGAAGTTCGAAACCGGCTAACGCGGCTTGTCCGCGCGTCTTGAGTACTGTTTTAGTACGGCTAGGAACAGTACGGATAGGAGTGACAGCGCGTGACTCCGTGTGACTATTTTGGCATTCGCTGTCACGTTTTGTGACTTGTCCGCGCGCCAGATCCCGATCACGCTCGCGCTGGTCGCGCTTCCGGGCCGCGTCGCTCTGCCGCGTCTCCTGTGCCTCGATGAAGTTGCGCATGATCAGCCGGCCGTCGGTCAGTTCGACGCAGCCATCGCGCAGCAGTTCGTCCAGCGCCGGTTCAAGCCGCTCCCACAGGTGGGCGTGGCCGATGGCAGCGGAGACGCCCCGCTTGCCCTGCTTGCCCAAGTCCAGCACGCCAGCCCTGTCCAGCTTGCGCAGGATCAGCAGCAGCAGCGCCTGCGCATCGAAGCTCAATGCCAGCCAGTCAACCGTATCGCGCACGTAGACCCTCACATATCGCTCGTCGGACCACCGCATCGCAGCCTCACGCCTGGGGCTGCGCGATGGGCCGCCACAGGTGCTCGACTTCGCAGCCCAGGCTGGTTGCGATCCTGGCCCGCGTCTCAGGGGGCGGCACGTTGCCGCGCGAGATGATCCCCATGTAGCTCTCCGAGATGCCGATCAACTCCGCCGCTTGCTTGAGCGTGCGGATTCGCAACTTCGCCAGCGCTACGCGGAACGTTACATCGTCAAAGTACATCGGCGCCTCACCCTCGTTCGTGCTCACGAAACAGTGATGCCCGATGTGAACGGGCGGATGCAAAAGAAAACGACCGATGGGCGATAATGAGGGATGAAAATCACCCACGATCACCCGCTTCGCATTGAGCGCCGAAACCGCATTGACTCCGCTGCTTGCGCTGGTGCAGATTTGACCTGTCACCGCACCGCACCAGGAGATCGCCGCCATGACCGTCACCGCTTCCGCCACCACCCCGTCCCAGTTCGACGTCGCTTCCCTGGGCGCCGTGATCGTCGCGCTGGTC
>CAIWPS010000011.1 GCA_903914615.1 uncultured beta proteobacterium
ATTCGGCCGGCAACACCACCGCGCTGATCACGGCCAGCGCCGTCGTCGCCGACCCGGGCTACCTGGGCTTCGGCAACTGCCCCGCCGGCAATGCCCCGGGCTCGTTCTGCGTCAACCATGACATGTCGGTCATCACGCTGAGCACGGCGGCGCCGGCCTCGGCCAAGACCTACTCGGTGCTGAGCACGCCGATGAGTGGCCCCACGCCGATCACCATGGTGGGCTATGGGACCACAGGTACCGGCAATGTGGGTTACACCGCCAACTCGGCCAGCTTCAACGTCAAGCGCCAGGGCCAGAACTACGCCGAGTTCTACGAAACGGACGACTTCCAGTTCTTCAACGGCGGCCCCAACGGCGTCTACTACGCCGACTTCGACGGCCCGGGCGCCGACCAGAACCTGTTCTGCAACAGCAGCCACGCCGCCGACTGGGGTTACCTGTGCGGGCCCAGCCTGGCCAACAACCTCGAGTCCAGCATCGGTGGCGGCGACTCCGGCGGCGCGGCCTTCGTGAAGATCAACGGCCAGTACGTGCTGGCGGCCAACAACACCTTCAGCGGCACCTACACCGGCCAGACCGGCGGCACCTTCGGCACCTACTTCGGCGGCATCAACACCGGTTCGGAAATCGACTTCCTGACCGCCGCCACGGCCCAGTACGGCCTGAGCGTGGTGGCCGTGCCCGAGCCGCAGACCTACGCGCTGCTGGCGCTGGGCCTGGCCGGCATCGGCGGCCTCGTGCGTCGCCGCCGGAGCCAGCAGGCCTGAGTTCCTTCGCCTGCACCGGCACAGCCAGGGCGCCCCGCGGGGCGCCCTTTTTCATGCCCGGCGCCCGGGCGCACGGCACAATCGCGGCCATGAAATACCTCCACACGATGGTCCGCGTGACCGACATCGAAGCCTCGCTGCGTTTCTACCGCGACGCCCTCGGCCTGGAAGTGCTGTCGCAGCGCGAGCACGAGGCCGGCCGCTACACGCTGGTCTTCCTGGCCGCACCGGGCGACCGCACGGCCCAGGTCGAGCTCACCTACAACTGGCCCACGGACGGCGTGGCCGAGACCTACACCGGTGGCCGCAACTTCGGCCACCTGGCCTACGCGGTGGACGACATCTACGCCACCTGCCAGCGCCTGGCCGACCACGGCGTGACCATCCACCGCCCGCCGCGCGACGGCCGCATGGCCTTCGTGCGCTCGCCCGACGGCATCTCCATCGAACTGCTGCAGGCGGGCGCGGCGCTGGCGCCGGCCGAACCCTGGGCCTCGATGCCCAACGTCGGCGCCTGGTAGCCCGGCATGTACCTGCCCTCGCACTTCGAACAGAAGGACGAGACGGCGCTGTGCGCGCTGATGCGCGCCCACCCGCTGGCCGCGCTGGTGACGCTGCAGGGCGGCACGCCGACGGCCGACCATGTGCCGCTGGAGTACGACGCCGCCACGCGCACGCTGCGTGGCCATGTCGCGCGCGCCAACCCGCTGTGGCAGGCGGCGGCCGGGCACGGGGTGCTGGCGGTGTTCTGCGGCCCGCAGGCCTACGTCACGCCCAGCTGGTACCCCAGCAAGGCGCAGACCCACAAGGTCGTGCCGACCTGGAACTACACCGTGGTCCATGCCCACGGCACGCTGCGCGCACTGGAAGAGGCACCCTGGCTGCACGCCCTCGTCAGCCGTCTCACCGAGCACCACGAAAGCCCGCGCGGCCAACCCTGGGCCGTGGCCGATGCGCCCGCCGACTACGTGCAGCAGATGCTGCGCGCCATCGTCGGCATCGAGATCGCGGTCGAGCGGCTCGTCGGCAAGTGGAAGCTCAGCCAGAATCGCAGCGAGCCTGATCGCCTGGGAGTGGCCGACGGGCTCGACCAGGGAGCCAGCGCGTCGCGCGCGGTCGCGCGCCTGGTACGCGACCCTGCCACCCCGCCCGAGGAAGCCGCATGAAAACCCCCGCCCTGTTTGCCGCCACCTTGCTCGCCCTGCCCGCTCTCGCCCAGGCCCAGAAGATCGCGCCCGGCCTGTGGGAATACACCATGACCATGCAGGCCCAGGGCGGCCGTGCCGAGGCTGCGAATGCGCGCATGCAGGAGCAGATGGCGAAGATGACGCCCGAGCAGCGCAAGATGATGGAATCGATGATGGCGCAGCGCGGCGTGGCGATGGCGTCCGGCGGCCCCCCCGGCGCCATGCCGGGCACGACGGTGCGGGTGTGCATCACGCCCGAACAGGCGGCGCGCAACGAGATGCCGCACCAGGACGGCAACTGCAGGCAGACCGGCCAGGAACGCAGCGGCAACACGCTGAAGTTCAAGATCGC
>CAIWPS010000012.1 GCA_903914615.1 uncultured beta proteobacterium
AGCGTGGCGAGCTTGCTCGCCACCGCGCCGGTGGGCTTCGGCCTGCCGGCGCCGGAACGGGTCGCACGGCAAAGGGCCTCAGCCATCGGCGATGCTTCGGATGTTGTAGTCGAAAGACGAGAGCCGAAGAGAGTCGATGGACACGGGCCTAAAACCCCCTGGCTTTAGCCATGGGGAGATTCAGACTCCGCGCCAGGCTGCCTGGCAGGCTTCGCGCATACTTGACGATGCCGTTCCCGACCCTGAAGGCGCGCCGGCCCCTCCGGCGCGCCGCCGCTTGAATGAATTCACCGATCGATCCCGCCTGGACTGCCCTGCGTTCAACGGTGGACCTCGTGCCGGCGCCCGTGCTCTGCGTGTCGCCGGACGCCCTCCATGCATGGCCCAATGCGGCGGCGCACGCCCTGGCTCCCGGCGCCTGCTGGCTGCCATCCTTGCAAACGGCCGGCCTGCTACGGCCAACACCTCAGGCAGCGGAGCTGCCGCTACCCGCCGTCGATGGGAGCGGGATGGAGGTCGACTTCACCGCGACGGTGCATTGGCTGCGTGCCCGCAGCCAGCCGCTGCCCGGGGGCGGCTGGACCGTCGCCTTCGAATCGATCGACGAGCTGCACGCTGCCCGCGCCGAGGCCGACAAGCGTGGAGTGCGGCTCGATCTGCTGAGTGACTCCAGGAAAACTGAACTGCGCGAGGCAGAGTTGGCTGCACGCAGCGCCGCCGAGCGCGTGGCGCTGGCGACGCATGCCGCCGGCATGGGCACTTGGGAGCTGGACCTGCGTGAGGATGTCTCCCGCTGGGACGCGCAGATGTGGCGGCTGCGCGGCCGGGAGCCCCAGCCGCGTGCCATGTCCGAGGCCGAGCGCATGGCCATCGTGCACCCGGACGACCACGAGCGCATCGCAAGCGCACACGCCGTCGCGATGGCCAGCGACGCCCCGGCCGCGTTCGAATTCCGCGTCATCTGGCCGGATGGGCAGGTGCGCTGGCTGGCCAGCCGATCGATCGTCCAGCACGAGAACTCCGGTCCACCGCGCCGGCGCATTGGTGTGAACTGGGACATCACAGATGAGCGCAACAGCGCTGCGGTACGCCAGGATCGTGAGATCGCGCAGCGCGAGAACGCAGCCAAGTCGCGATTCATGGCGCGAATCAGCCACGAACTGCGCACGCCGCTGAACGCCGTACTCGGCTTTGCACAGCTGCTGCTCGACGAGGAGGCGGCGGGTGAACCCGTGTCGCGGACTCGCGGGGAGCGCCTGCAGCACATCCGCGCGGCCGGGCAGCATTTGCTGAAACTGATCAACGACGTGCTGGACCTGTCAGGCCTAGAAAGCGGTGAGCTGCGAATCGCTATGCAGCCACTGCAGCTGGCGCCGCTGGTGCACGGCACATTGCCTCTGCTGGGGTCCCTGCTTTCCGAGCGCGGAGTGACAATGCAATGCGACGAGCTCGCGGGTGAGGTGCTGGCCGATCCCACGCGCCTGCGCCAAGTGCTGTTGAACCTGTTGAGCAACGCGGTCAAGTACAACCGCTCGAATGGCACGGTGCGCGTAAGCGCGCGCGCCGAAGGCGCCGAAATTGCAATCGCGATCGAAGACACTGGCCTTGGCCTGGACCAAACACAGCAGCAACGTCTTTTCGAGCCTTTCAACCGGCTCGGTGCGGAGGTTTCGCCGGTCGAAGGCGCAGGCATCGGCTTGCACATCACGCGCGCTCTCGTCGAGCGCATGGGCGGCCGTTTGGTTGTGCGCAGCCGCGCCGGTGAAGGCAGCGTCTTCGAGGTGTGGTTGCGCGTGCCGGACGGCGCGCATGCACCTGGCTCTCTTGACGTGGGTCCAGCCACGACAGCGCCGCCGCCCGCTGCCTCGAGCGCCCCGCCAGCGCCGCTTACGCATCGCAGCGCTGCCAAAGCGCAGGAGCGTCATCGTGTCCTCTACGTCGAAGACAATGCCGTGAACGCGATGATCGTCAGCGAGGTGCTCGGGCCGCGATGCGACATCGAACTGTTCATTGCCGTCGACGGACTGAGTGGCGTGGCGCGTGCGCGCGAGTTGCGGCCCGACCTCGTACTCCTGGACATGCAGTTGCCAGACATCGACGGCCTGGAGGTCATGCGTCGGCTGCGAGCAGACTCGGCCACGGCGAACATCCCCTGCATTGCCGTGTCGGCCAACGCTATGCAAGAGGACATCGGCCGCGCGCTGCGCGCCGGTGCAGTCGACTATTGGACCAAGCCGCTGGACCTGCTGGCCTTCCGCGCTTCGTTCGACGCCCTGTTCGGTCCCGAGCCCGCCTGAGCCGGCGCCGGCCGATTGGCTGGTGGCGAGGCAAGTTGCCGCCGCCTTCAGGGCGGTGAGGCAATGATCGGTTCCTGCGAACCACAGCACTTCGCTCTCCATATCGGAAAATCAGCTGCCTGCGACTGCTTCAAGGCGGTTGACCCAAGGTGGCGAGGTCTGCCGTGGGTCGACTCGAGCCGGCGCTGACCAGGGGGAGCGGTCGTTCGGACCGACCCTGTCGCAGGAGTCCTGTTTCTGGAGCAGCCGTGAACTGGTCTTCCCGCCCATGACCAGCCGGTCGCGGCAGGCCGCTCGCTGGTAGCCGATACGCTCGCTGGCGAACCGCTTGTTGCCGGACTTTGGCGAGGCGGTTGCTGCCGCCCTCTGCAGGCTAGCCGTTCCACCCAACCTGGGACGGCCGCCTGAACGCACAACATGAAGTCCCGAGCTGCTGCCGGCTTTTGCGCTCCCCGGTAACGCGGCTGCGCTCGACGCGGTGAGGCCGCGACGAAGACGCAATGCCAGCAGTCCCCGACCCCTCCCGCCATGACGAGCGTCAAGCTTCGGGCAATCTGGCAGGTCGCCTTTGCATGCTGGCTGACGCGGCTCGCACCTTCACACGTACTCGGCCTGTTACTGACAGCCACAATCAGTCTGGACGTGCCCAGAACGCGCGCCGGACGGCCGGTAGCCCATCGGGGCGCTCCGCATCGTGAACAAATTCGCACGCGGCACGGACAAGAAGATCTGCCGGATGCCGAATACCAACGAACCCGTCAGGCAACGGCGTCATCCAACGGTACCTGCAGCGCAGGCATGAAGACTTTCGTGAGAGCGTGCGGAGCACAAAGCTTCAAGCGGAGAAACTATGAGCGAGATTCTCAACGACTGCAAAGCGGCACCTAGCGCCACCATTGCACTGGTCGCACTGGCAGCAGTTGGCCAAGGGGAGTATTACCATGGCAATTAAACTGACAGATCCACTGAGGCTACCCTGCGGGGCAGTGATTCCAAATCGTCTGGCCAAGGCCGCAATCACCGAGGGTCTGGCGGATCCGCGAGGGTGGCCGACGGCGGAGCTTGAGCGTCTCTACAGCGGCTGGGCGGACGGCGGCTTCGGCCTCATGGTCACTGGCAACATACTCGTTGACGGCGACCACCTCGAGCGGGCCGGCAACGTCATCATCGATTCCGAGCCTTCGGCCGCGCATATGTCTGCGCTGCGTTCATGGACGAAGGTCGCCCGCAAGGGTGGGGCGCAATTCTGGGCGCAGCTGTCGCATTCGGGGCGCCAGACCCAGAAGGTGATCAATCCGACACCGCTGGCGCCGTCGGCCGTCGAGATCGGCCTGCCGGGAGGCCAATTCGGCAAGCCCAAGGCAATGAAGTCGCACGAGATCGACCAGGTCATCCACCGCTTCGCCATGGCGGCGCGGGCCTGCAAGGAAGCCGGGTTCACCGGCGTCCAGATCCACGCCGCGCATGGCTACCTGATCTCGAGCTTCCTCAGTCCGAAGACGAACCTGCGCACCGACCGGTACGGTGGCTCGCTCGACAACCGCGCGAGCGTGCTAATGTCGATCGTGGCCGAAACGCGCAAAGCTGTCGGTCCGAGCTTCGCGATCAGCGTGAAGCTCAACTCCGCCGACTTCCAGAAAGGCGGGTTCAGCGCGGAAGACAGCGGGCTGGTGGCGCTCAAGCTCGAACGCGCTGGTGTCGACCTCCTCGAAATCTCGGGCGGCAGCTACGAAAGCCCGGCGATGGTCGGCGAAAAGGGCGAGGCCACTGATAGCGAGATTCCAGCAAAAAAGTCTACGACCCTGGAGCGCGAGGCCTATTTTCTCGATTTCGCCCGTGCATTGCGCAGCCGACTGAAGATGCCGCTCATGCTGACGGGCGGCCTGCGCACGCGTGAAGGCATGCAGGCGGCACTGGGTGAAGGCGTCGACATGCTTGGGATCGCGCGTCCGGTCTGCGTCGAGCCGGCCTGTGTCAAGCCGCTGCTTGACGGCCAAGTCCATGTGCTGCCGTACTGGGAAGAGCATCTGCGCCGCAAGACGAGCATCTTCACGACGAAGTCGCCTTTCGCGCTGATCCGCACGCTTTCCAATTTCGCGGGCATCTACTGGTTCTACGTCCAGATCTACAGGCTGGGCCGCGGCGAAGCGCCGGACATCGAGAAGATCCCGATGATGGCCCTGTTGGAAGTGATGCAAACCGAAAAAAGGTTGCTCAACCAGCGACGCAAGCAAGTCGAAGCGGTTGCGGAAACACTCAGCAAGGTCGCCTGACCACATTCAGGCACGTCCCTGCGACGTCCCGCTGGTAGCGGACGGGATTGCCACCCTGCCATTGCGTCTGCCCGTTGCTTTTCGAAGTTCAGTAGGCGGGCGCTCCGTACGGAGCTCGGAGTACAAACCAGATGGCGTCAGGCGCTAACGACACAATCACGCCCGGCGTGCTTGGCCTCGTAGAGCGCCCCATCCCCACGCGCGACGAGACTTAGCGCGTCGTCGTCCGGTTTCATCTCGGTAACCCCCGCCGAAATGGTGACATTGAGCATGACGGTCTGCGAGCGCCGATCGCGAATTCGCAAAGCCTTGACTCGCTGTCGGCAAGCCTCTGCCAACGCGAGTCCGGTCGCCAGATTGCAGCGCGGCAACAAGATGGCGAACTCTTCGCCGCCATAGCGTGCGACGCTGTGCGAGCGATTGGATACGCCACTGCGTATGGCTTGAGCGACGGCCTGGAGCACCTGATCACCAATGACATGTCCGTAGGAGTCGTTGACCGACTTGAAACGATCAATGTCGAGCATGACCAAGCAACTGCGGCCCGCTGGCTGGGGCGTCTGACTCAGCAGTTCATCGAGCCTGAGGTCCAGGCCCTTGCGGTTCAGCAACCGCGTCAGCGGGTCGATCTCGGATTCCTTACGTGCTCGGCTCAGATCAACGCGCAGTCGCTCGATCTCCTCTCGGCTGGCCATGACCTCACGCTGCAGCGCGAACGCCGACTCCTGCATTCCTGCCGTCTTGTCCAGGGAACGGTTGATCACGGACTCCAACTGCAGCGCGTCGCCAAGCTTCAATGCCTGTGTCAAGTCGCCCAGTTGCTCGCCGAATGCGCCGGCCCTATCGCCGGTTCGAATCGCTGCTTCGGCCATGGTCGAGACAACTTTCTCGAGTTCTCCCTTAGAGCTTATCCGTAAATAATGTTGACCGCCAACGGCACCTTACGAAACGCAATTATCGCGGCGGCAAGATGGTTCAGTGCCATGAAGCTGCGCGCGAGCTTCTCATAGCGCACGAGTAGCTTGCGGAATCGGTTGAACCAGCTGTGGCACACCTCGACAACCCAGCGGCGTGCCTTCTTTGCAGGGTTGCGCTTC
>CAIWPS010000013.1 GCA_903914615.1 uncultured beta proteobacterium
CGGACACGTTTGCGCTCGGCCGGCTCGTCCCAGTTGGATGCCGCCGTGACCCAGCCATGATGGGTGCTGAATCCGACCAGCACCGCCTGCGTCGCGTAGCGCCCGCGCACGAGCTGGCCCACGTTCCATTCGCCTCGCTGGCCCATTTCGGTGGCCGAGGCATCACCCAGGTGCGAGTTGTGCGCCCACACGGCAATGTGCGGCGGCGTGCCAGCACCAGCCAGATGGCGGTCCAGCGCCACCAGCGTCTCCACCATGTGGCTGTCCCGCAGGTTCCACGACGACACGCGCGCCTGGAACATCGTGCGGTAGTAGGCCTCGGCATTGCGCACCAGGCGGGCGTTCTGTTGCGCGGCAAAGGCCTCATCGCGGTCCGTACCTGGCGCGGGCGGCACCTGGGCGGCTCGGCGAGCCATGTCGCTCAGGACCTGCACCACCTCTGCTTCGCAACTGCCCTTCAGGCCGAAGTGCGCCGCGGAACCATAGGCTTGGGCATCTTCTGCCGCATGGTCGAAACAGGCGTAGCGGGCCTTCGCCCGTTGTGCGGCTTCGGGGTCAACTTTCGCCAGGTAGGTCAGCACCACCTGCATGGAGGTGAACAGGCTGTAAAGGTCCAGGCCGTAAAAGCCGACCTGGCGCTCGCTGCTGACGCTGCGGTTGTGTGCGCGCAGCCATGCGACGAAGTCGCGCACCACCGTGTTGCGCCACATCCAGGCTGGAAAGCGCTCGAAACCCGACAGCGCAGCGTTGGCGTCGACGTCGTCCGAGAGTCCGCGGACGTAGCGGTTGACGCGCCACGCGTCTGGCCAATCGGCTTCCACCGCGACGGCCGTGAAGCCCTTCTCGAGGATCAGGCGCTTGCTGATCTCCGCCCGCTCACGGTAGAACTCGTGCGTGCCGTGCGACGCCTCGCCCAGCAGCGCAAAGCGGGCATTGCCGATCAGCGCCAGCAGGCCATCGTGGCGGCGAGGGCCCGCGTTCAGCGCTTGCAGGTGCGCGCGAAGACCGGTCAACAAGGCGGAGCCGGTGATATCCGTTTCAGTGTGCTGCAGGTTCATGGTTTTCATCGGTGAGGGGCGGCCGCGCTGTGCACTCAACCCGTTGTCACAAAGCGATCCGCACGGGCCGCCGCAAGCACATCCGGCAGGTGCAGTGCCAGACACTCGATAGGGCTGTGGCTCGCGAGCCATGCGTTGGGTTGAACGAACCAGCTGGCCAGCGCCCAGCCATCGAAACCGCGGCCCAGCTCGGCGACGACGCGCTGCGGACCGGCCGCAACCGTCGGCCCTGGCATGGCGAACTGGAACATCGGGACCCACAAGGCGTGGTACCACTCGAAGCCGAAAAATTCACCCTCAGCAACGAGGTCCCCGACATCGCCACCTTGGCCGTCGAATCGAACGCAAGCTCCAGCGTTCAACTCCTCCAGGCGTGAGAGACCACCGTACGCTCGGTAAGCGTTCTGCAGCGCGATGAAGGCGCGATCCTGAGGCGAGGTGAGGCCCGGCGATGACGCTGCCTGCAATACCGCGGGAGCCCAATCGCCAGTGCAGAGGTCAAGCGCTGTGATGGCAGAGGTTGACCGTGAATGGCTCATGCTGGATCTCCTGGTGCCAAGCATCCGACGCGCCGCACCTGACGTCTGTTCGATGCCGCACACCATCGGCCAGCGCGTGTGAACAGCGTCAAGCCACAGCGCCAAACAGCGCGCCGGCGCCGGCGGTCACCGCCATCGCAACGGCGCCCCAGAAGGCAACGCGCCAGGTGCCGCTCCAGACCCGGGCGCCGCCCACCTGCGCCGATATCGCACCCAGGCCGGCCAGGAAAGCCAGCGCAGACACCGACACCCAGAGAATCAGGTGAGCCGGTGCCACCGTGGCGACCACCACGATCGGCAACACCGCGCCAACCGAGAAGCTGGCCGCCGAGGCCAGTGCCGCCTGGGTCGGGCGCGCGGCGGTCGTGACGGAGAAGCCCAACTCGTCACGCGCGTGCGCGCCCAGCGCATCGTGGGTCATCAACTTGGCTGCAACTTGGTCTGCCAACGCCGGGCCCAGACCCCGGCCGACATAGATGCCCGCCAACTCCCGCTGCTCGCCCGCCGGGTCCTGCTTCAGCTCGGCACCCTCCAGCGCCAGGTCGGCATTCTCGGTGTCCTCCTGGGAATGGACGGAGACGAACTCGCCTGCCGCCATCGACATCGCGCCGGCGATCAAGCCCGAGACGCTGGTCAACAGGATCGTGTGGTGCACGGCACCCGCAGCGGCCACGCCGAGCACCAGGCTGGCGGTCGAGACGATGCCATCGTTGGCCCCGAGCACCGCAGCGCGCAACCAGCCGATGCGGTTGCTGTGGTGGCGCTCTGGATGCCTGGCCAGCGCCTTGGCGAATCGCCCGCTACGGGTCATGGCGTGGCCGGTCGTTGTCGTGTGTGGCGTCATCGAGATGTTCCTATGCAGCGATGGGATCGTTTGAAAACTGCGACTCATAGAGCGCCCAATAGCGCCCCCTGGCCGCCATCAGCACCGCGTGGCTGCCCTGCTCCACCACATTGCCGTTCTCCATGTAGGCGATGACGTCGGCGTCGAGAATGGTCGACAGCCGGTGTGCGATGACGAAGCTGGTGCGGCCAGCGCGCAGCTTCGTCATGGCCTCCTGAACCAGGCGTTCGGTGCGCGTGTCGACCGAGCTGGTCGCTTCGTCCAAAATGAGTACCACCGGCTGCGCGATGAAGGCACGCGCGATGGTCAGCAACTGCTGCTGGCCGGCACTCAAGCCGCCGCCGTTCTCGTCGATCAGGGTGTCGTAGCCGCCGGGCAGCAGACGCACGAACTCGTCCACGTGGCAGGCGGTCGCTGCCGCCAGGACCTCGGCAGCGGTGGCGGGTGCCCCGCCGACATGGCCATACGCGATGTTGTCGTGGATGCTGCCGGCGAACAGCCAGGTCTCCTGAGGCACGACACCGAAGTGACTGCGCAAGGCCTCGCGGGTCAGCGTTCGAATGTCGATGCCGTCCAGGCGGATGCAACCCGCGTCCACCTCATAGAAGCGCAGCAGCAGGTTCATCAAGGTGGTCTTGCCCGCACCGGTTGGGCCGACGATGGCCACGGTCTGCCCCGGCAGCGCCTGCAGGCTGACGTGCTCGAACGGCGGCTGATCCGGCCGGTAGCGGAAGCTCACTGCATCGAACTCGAGGTGCCCCGGATGTGCGTGAGCATCCAGCGCGGGTGATGTCGCCTGAAGCGTGCAGGGTGCGCAGGGCGGTGAAGTCCACGTCGATCCTGGTCTAGGCATCGGCTGCAGCCGTGCCGGCCTGCTTCGCGAGACTGGCGATCGCAGCCTTGCCCTTCGCGATGTCCTGGTCGGCCGCCGCGACGAAGGCGTCGCGTTTGGTGGTGTTGGTGGTGTCGGTGGTGTCCGTGGCATCGGTGAACTCGGACATGGCCTTGATCGAGTCCCTGGTCGCGCCCGCCATCACCAGCTTGTCCGCCTTGTCCTGGATCTGTGTGATCGGAATCGCCACGTCATGCCCTCCGATGCCGACAAAGCCACCGGCCCCGACGATGACGTCGGACATGTTCTTGTCGGGCGAGATGATCAGGTCTTCCACCCTGCCCACCTTCACACCGGCGTCGTTGTAGATGGTCTTGCCCATCAGCGTCTTCTTGACGCTTCAGCCCATGGCGAGCTTCGTGGATTCGGTGACGCTGGTGTCCACGGTGGTGGTGCCGCCGGCCACCTGTGCCGCGACAGGCCCTGCATTGCAAAGCGCGCCGACGACGGTCAGCGCCGCAAGGGCGACGTTGGAACGGTTCTTCTTCATGCGACGGGTCCTCGTGCTGTGGCGCCACCCCGTCACGGTTGGCGGACGTCTGATCAACGCGCTTGTAGGGCCACCCGACCGATGCGTCTGTTCGACAGCGCACGCGGCAGCCTGGCGTTTGCCGGCGGCGCCGCCACCGAAGCTCGGGTGCACGGGCCTATGCTCGAGCCATGAACGAACGAATCAACCACATCCTGAACCAGATGGCCGCGCTGGAGGCGGAACTGCGCACCGCCGTGCACGACCAGGAAAGCCGGGTCTTTTTCCAGATCAAAGGCAAGCGCGTCGAATTCGAGCGCTCGGTCAGGGATGCCCATCTCAGGCTCAAGACCAACTTCTTCCGATGGCTGGTGACTGACAGGCCGCAGAACCTGATCACCGGGCCGCTCATCTACGGCATGGTGATTCCATTGCTCATGCTGGATGCCTGCGTCAGCTTCTACCAGTGGGCCTGTTTCCCGATCTACGGGATCGTGAAGGTGCGGCAGCGACTACCTCGTGTTCGACCGCCGCCACCTCGGCTACCTCAACTTCATCGAGAAGTTCCACTGCACCTATTGCGAATACGGCAACGGGCTGATGGGCTACATGGCCGAGATCCTGGCCCGCACCGAACAGTATTTCTGCCCGATCAAGCATGCCCACAAGATCCTGGGTATGCACGGTCGCTACCACCGCTTCCTCGACTACGGCGAAGCGGATGCCTACGAGGCCAAGCTGGAGGAATTCAGGGTGGCGCTGGGCAAGGTCAAGTGATGGTGTGCCACAGGGCTGCTGCTGCTCCGTGACCTGCTGTGGAGCCCATCGTCACGGCTTGGCAGGCGGCCTGCTGGACCTCGATGGGGCCACTGCGCGTCGCGATCAGCGTGCTGCCTTGCGTGCTGCGTGCGCGGGCGAGATCGATCTCCTGCTCGAATCGCCACCAGATCGACAGGGCTGCAACTACCATGACCATGCCGACCGCGCCAGCGACTACAGCGGCGCTGGACAGCCGGCGTGTCACGGCGCGAACTCGTACGTCAACGCAGTGACGGTGCCGATGAAATACGGCTTGCGCCCTTCAGGGCGCATCCAGGCCACCTCGCCCGTGAAGGGAACCTGCACGCCGCCCTGCGTCCGGTAGTTCGACCAGATGCCTTCCCAGGGCGCCATGACCATCTTCTTGCCCAGCATGCCGCCCCGCGCCTCGGCGCGGAACGAGCCGATCAGGCCGGCGTCGTTGAACCTGAACAGCAGCGTCAACGTGAGCGGGCCATCCACCACCGTGGCATTCGCCGAGTGGTCGTCGACCGCCTCCCAGCGCACGCCCTGGCTGGGCAGCAGCGCGGTCGGGTACCAGGCCACTTCAGCGAACCAGCGCATGAATTCGCCACGGGCAATCTCGCCTTCACCCCGCATCTCGGCCATGGTGAAAAGGCCCTGGACGGTCGCGTGCAACAGGCCCTTGCCGGCGATGTAGCTGTCAACCACGCGCACCTTCAGTCCGGGTGCCATCGAAATGCTGGCGTCCCACACGAAGCCCGGGCGGCTTGTGGTGACGCGCTGTCGCGACGTGAATGGCTTCCACTGCTCGCCGGTGGTCGACATGTTGAAGGTGCCGGCGAGGTCGATGGTGACGACGGTGATGATGGGCTGGCCGTCCGTGAGCACGGCGCGGAAGTAGCGCTGCACCGGCGCCGGCAGGCCCGCGATTTCGCGCGCGTCGTAGCGCGTCGGCGGCGCCGTGTCGCGTTGGCCGTCGATGCGTCCTGCCTCCAGGCTGCCCCACAGCAACTGCGTAGCGTCTGCCCACCGGCGCGCACCAAAGGCAGAAAGTCCGACGGCTGCAACCGCCAGTAGGCACACGATCAACCCAAGCCAGAGCAGCCATGTCATATGGATTTCTCCTGCGCTGCGCACGGGCTTCAGGCCATCACGGACTCGACCGGCCGGCGCAGCGACGGTGGCAGGGTCGGCCCGCGACCGAAGCGCACCACCAGGTCCGGCCGCTGGCCCGTCAGTCCTAGCGCGGCGGCGAACGGCGAGCGCACCGCGGCCACCTCCACCGGTTGATTCAGGAAGGCGTTGCGGATGCCGAGTGCCGTGGCCTGCAGCGCAAAGCGCTCGTAGGCGCGGCCCACTTCCACCCAGTGCGCCTTGTCTGCCGCCTCACCGACGAACACCGCGAGGCCAGCGGAGTTGCGTATCTGCCGCGCGCATTTCTCGTTCTCGCCTTTGGCATTGACGAACCAGCCGAACGCCAGTTGCCCCAGCCAGTCCGGAATGGCGGGACTGCCCGAGGACACGCTGAACAGCCCGTCCCGGGTGCGAACAGCGTCCGTGCCGTTGAAACGGATCCAGGACTTGAGTTCCTTGACGAACGCCGCATCCGCCATCTGGGCGGTGTTGCCTTGAAGCACGTAGTCCAGAACGCGCTCCATCACCGGGCACTCGGTCAGCAGCAGCATGCGCACACCGTTCGACGTGCCCGCGCGTTCCAGCAGCTTCAGTTCCTCATTGGAGAGCGGCTTGCCGTCGTAGTCGCCCCGCGTGCATTGCCGTGCGGCAATCGCCTGGAACAGGGGTGACGCCTGCGCCGGCGTGGGGGCCAGAGCCACGTGGATGGCGTTGAGGGTGGCGTCGAAGCGGGCTTCGGCATGCAGCCCATGCGTCAGCGCAGTGTGCGCCAGATTCTCGACGGCACAGCCCAGAGTCACGAAGACATGGTGGTCGTCGGGGTCCACCGCGGGGCAGCGCCGCGACAGGTCGGGCAGGATCGTGAGCCCCGAGCCTTGCTGCGCAAACTTCCAGCATTGGGTGTTGTGGCTGGACGGTGCCAACGTCGCGAACCTCACAAGTTCGCTCACCAGTTCGCGGGGCAGTTCCTGCCCAGGAATAGCCCCTTCACCCCCGACCGCTGCGTCCGCTCGCCGAATCCGCGCGGCGACCGACTCGTAGCCCTCGGGGTCCGGCGCTTGTGCGCACGCGAGCAGCGTCGACGTGCCGAGCACCACGGACGGTGCGGCTGCAACGAACGCCCGTCGCCGGATGACTCCGGCTCCGACAGGTGAGGAAGGAGCGGGTCTCACGGCCTACCTCATGCGCTCAGCGACAAGGGCTCGGCAGGACGTTGCGTCGGCGGGGTCCGCGATGGTGTCGCGCCCTGGGCCGTCGGCAAAGGCGACCAGACCGAACGCTCAGCCGCCTGTGTATCGACGAGGACCATCTTGCGGCCCGGCCACGGGATGGTCTGGCGCCGCGCTTTGAGTATCCAGAGCTTTTCACCGTTGGCCACGGCTGCTTCGTAGTCGGCGTCGAGCACACCGTGAACGTCCAGGAAGACGTTGAGCTTGGCCGGGATGCGGATGCAGCCTTCCGAGGCGACGCGCCCCAGCCGGGGTTCGAGCACCCGGGGATCGGTGGCATGCATCTGCAGGCGCATCTTGCTCGTACCGCCACCGCCCCAACCGCGCTCAGCCACTTGCCATCCGAAATCGAACACGCGCCGACCTCGCAGGCCGTAGCCACGGATGTGATTCTTGTTGAGAGTGCCCTCGGCGCGAAAGTCCGGGTTGTCCAAGGTGTGCGCGAAGGCACCCAAAGGCGTCAGGAAGTGTTCAAAAGTGCCTGTCTTTCCGGTGGAGACCGCCGTGGCGCCGAGCCAGTGCCAGCCGCCAGCCTGCGTTCGCACCAGCACCATGGCGGCCTGGACCTGGGGGCTGCGATCGACAAGGACGAAGGACTGCCCTGGCAGATCAGCGATCGTGTCGCCCTCCAAGGCCTGTTGCAGCAGCACGATGTAGCGCTGCTGATCAGCTGGCGGCACGTCGAGCCGATGGTCGACCTCGCGGGCAAACTGTTCGGCCCAACGCGACAGCGCTTGATCGTCGGCATCGGACTGGACTGCGGCGACAACGCTGCGTCCGACCATCGCACCGCCAGCAAACAGGCAGAACGCCCTCCGGCTGTCGCTTGTCGGCGGCCTCACCCGATTTGCGCCAGCTTGATCGCGCCCACCGTCTGCGAGAGCAGCAGTTGATGATCGGCCTGCAGCCCCATGGCACGCGCCAATGCGTCGCGGTCGAACCAGGCGCGGATCACCGCCGCCAAGCCCTCCGAAGCGCAGTACAGGTACACGTTCTGCGCCATCGCGCCGGCTGTGGCGTGGGCATAGGCCTCACGTTGGGCCGCCGGGACGAGTTTCATGCGCGCATGGTCGGCAACGAAGACGAGGTCCAGTGGCGCGGTGTCCACGAAGTCCTGGTTGCCCGTCACCCGCCGCACGTCGCTGGCCACGATCAGGCGCAAGGCGTGCGGCTTGGGTTCGTACAGGAAGAGTCCCTGCGGCATCGCCACGTACAGCAGCACCTCCTGCGCGTTCATCGCACTCGGCGCGGTACGGCCGTCGACATCGTGTCGGTTGATGCCACCGGCTGCCCACAGCAGGTCGGACAGGACCTGTTCGGGCAAAGGCTCGGGCGCGAACTCACGCTGCGATTGCCGACTGGACAGCGCCGACATCAGCGGCATGCCGCCACTGAGCGAGGGCGACAACAACTCCCGCAAGGGTGTCGCGTTTCCGACAGGCGGCAGGGGTTTGAATTGCCCGATGAGCCCGAGTGCGAGTTTGGTCAGCGTGTTCATCGTCAAGTGCCTGCTTTGA
>CAIWPS010000014.1 GCA_903914615.1 uncultured beta proteobacterium
GCCGCGAGCGCGTCGAGGGCGCGCACCTGGAAGGCCATGCACCGAAGGCCTCGCTGCAGGCCTTCCTGCCCAACCGCGAGATCACCGGCGACCGCGCCGTGGTGGAGTGGGTGGTGCGCGGGCCGCGTGGTGCGGCGATTGCGCTGACGGCGACGGCGGATCGGGCCGGGACGGTGAGGACGGAAGTCACGCTGGACTGACCGGGCCGCCAGGCGCGGTCAATCACCGCGCCGCCCGAAGTCGGCCGGGATGCGCACCCACGCCGCCGCCACGAACGAGGGCAGCGTGGCCACGCAGGCCCAGGTGAAGAAGCCCGGGTAGCCCAGCCGGGCCTGCAGCCAGCCGGCCCACATGCCGGGCAGCATCATGCCCAGCGCCATGAAGCCGGTGCACAGCGCGTAGTGCGCCGTCTTGTGCAGCTTGCTGCCGTCGGCGCCGCCGGCCACCAGCAGCATGAAGACCAGGTAGGCGGTGAAGCCGAAGCCGTAGCCGAACTGCTCCAGCGCGATCGCCGCGCTGACCAGCCCCAGGCCTTGCGGCTGCCAGGCCGCCAGCGCCACGAAGACCAGGTTGGGCGCGTGCATGCAGACCATCAGCGGCCACAGCAGCCGCTTCAGCCCGCCCTGGGCGATGGCCCAGCCGCCGAGCAGGCCACCCAGCGTCAGCGCGGTCACGCCCACGGTGCCGTAGGCGATGCCCACGTCCTGCGTGCGCAGGCCCAGGCCGCCGGCGCTGGTGGGGTCCAGCATGAACGGCGTCACCAGCTTCAGCAGCTGCGCCTCGGCGAAGCGGTACAGCAGCAGGAAGGCCAGGATGCGGGCGATGCCGGGCTGGCGGAAGAAGGCCGCGAAGGCGCCGCCGAAGTCGACCCAGAAGGCCGGGCCGCGCGGCACCGGGCGGTCGGCCGCGGGCCGCGGCAGCGCCCAGGCATGCCAGCCCGCCAGCGCCGCGAAGAAGGCGGCCATCAGTCCGAATACCCAGGCCCAGGCCGCCGCCGGCGAGCCCAGGCGCTCGGCCAGCGCGCCGGCCAGATAGACCAGGCCGCCCTGACCGGCGATCATCGCCAGCCGGTAGCAGGTGCTGCGCACGCCGACGAAGGCGGCCTGCCCGCGCTGCGGCAAGGCCAGCATGTAGAAGCCGTCGGCGGCGATGTCGTGGGTGGCCGAGGCGAAGGCCATCAGCCAGAACACCGCCAGCGTCAGGCGCAGGAACTGCGGCCCCGGCAGCGCCAGCGCCACGCCGGCCAGCGCCGCGCCGATGGCGAACTGCAGCGCCACGATCCAGAGCCGCTTCGTGCCCAGCAGGTCCACCAGCGGCCCCCACAGCGGCTTGATGACCCAGGGCAGGTAGAGCCAGCTGGTGACGAGCGCGATCTCGGTGTTGGAGACGCCGAGGTTCTTGTACATCACCACCGCCAGCGTCATCACCACCACGTAGGGCAGGCCCTGGCCGAAGTAGAGCGTGGGGATCCAGCGCCAGGGGTGGGCGGCGGCGGAGGGCATGGGCTGGAGGCAGGCTCGGCGGTGTGGAGCCGCGATGTTCACACGGGCACCGCCCGGGCCAGTGTTGCGCCGGCGCGGCACCCACCCCCCGATATGCGCGCCGAGAATGTAAACAGGCGATTCCCGCAGGTAACGACGTTTATGCTTTATGTGAGCACTGCGCAAAGAAGTGCGAGTCCACCAAACCCCGAGGAGTTGGGATGAAATTGAAGACCGTCGTGGGCAGTCTGGCTGCCCTGGGCCTGGCCAGCCATGCCTTGGCGCAGGACGCGCCTTCCACGCAGCGCGTGGAAATCACCGGGTCGAGCATCAAGCGCATCGCCAGCGAGGGCGCGCTGCCGGTGCAGACGATCACGCGCAAGCAGCTCGAAGAGCAGGGCATCTCCACCGCCGAGCAGCTGATCATGCAGCTGAACATCAACGGCAACGGCGTCGACAACCTGGCCAGCAACTCCGACGTCGCGGCCGGCTCCTCGCGCGGCAACAACGGCCTGTCGGCGGCCAACCTGCGCATGCAGGGCAGCGCCGCCACCCTGGTGCTGCTGAACGGCCGCCGGCTGGCCATCGCGGGCCTGAGCGGCGGCGTCGTCGACCTGCAGCAGATCCCCTTCGCCGCCATCGAGCGCGTGGAAGTGCTCAAGGACGGCGCCTCGTCGCTGTACGGCACCGACGCCGTCGGCGGCGTCATCAACTTCATCACCCGCAAGGACTTCACCGGCCTGCAGCTGTCGGGCTTCGCCGACATCGACCAGCACCCGGGCGGCAACATCTACAAGGGCTCGGTCACCGGCGGCATCGGCAACCTGGAGACCGACAAGTTCAACGTCATGGCCACCGCCGCGCACAGCGAAAACAAGGCCCTTGCAGGCAGCCAGCGCGACTTCGTCAACACCTTCCAGTCCAACCGCGGCCTCTCGCCCGACACCCGGGGCACGCCCTACGCGACGGTGTTCGCCATCGGCAACATCCCCAACATCCTGAGCACGCCCGCCTCCAACAGCACCGGGCCCACCCTGCCCGGGGGCGGCGCCCAGACCTACAACGGCATCAACACCCTGAACCTGCCCGGCGGCGCCGGCTGCAGCACCGTGCCCGGCATGGGTGCCTACGACTACCTGCTGTGGTCCTCGCCGAACGCCAAGTACGGCTGCGCCTGGGACACCGGCAAGGCCGCGGTGCTGCAGCAGCCGGTCACCAACGACACCCTGCTGGCCCGCGGCACGTTCAGGCTGGGCGAGCATGAACTCTTCGTCGAAGCCACCGCGGCACGGGTGAAGTCGCAGAAGAGCTTCTCGCCGAACCAGATCTCGACCAGCACCTCCAAGACCAGCTTCTTCTACGACCTGGGCTACCCGAGCACGGGGCCGGCCTACGCCGGCGTCTACAACGCGCTCGTCGGCACCTTCCCGGCGCTGGCCGCCAACAACGGCAACCCGATCGGCTTCCGCTGGCGCTGCATGCCCTGCGGCAACCGCGAGATCGGCACCACGTCGGACACCTCGCGCATCGTGGTCGGTGCCGAGGGCCCGCTGGGCCTGGCCGGCTGGGACTACAAGGTCGGCTTGCTGACCGCGTCCAGCGACGCCAAGTCGCGCCTGGACGGCGGCTACTTCTACGGCGCGCCTTTCGCCGCGCTGCTGAACAGCGGCCAGCTCAACCCGTTCTCGCTCGACGGCTCGCAGACCGCGGCCGCGATGACGGCGCTGAACGGCGTGCGTGCCGACGGCGTCACGCTGTACGGCGGCAAGTCCACGATCACCGCGGTCGACGGCACCGTCACCGGCTCGCTGTTCAAGCTGCCGGGCGGCGACGTCCAGGCCGCCATCGGCACCGACCTGCGCACCGAGAAGTACCGCTTCAACGGCAACGCCAGCGACCTGGCGACGCAGAACGCCATCTACAACGCGCCCTTCGACAGCATCAACTCGCTGGACACCGTCAAGCGCGACATCAAGGCGGTGTTTGCCGAGTTCCTGATCCCGGTCGTGAAGCAGCTCGAGCTGACGCTGTCGGCCCGCACCGACAACTACACCGGCTTCGGCACCACCACCAACCCGAAGGCCTCGTTCCGCTTCACGCCGCTGGGCGATTCGCTGCTGTTCCGCGGCTCCTACGGCACGGGCTTCCGCGTGCCGACCTTCGCGCAGGAGTTCTTCGGCGTCACGACGACGCAGTATGTCGGCATCAACCTCGTCGACCCCGGCACCTGCCCGTCGCTGGTGGTCTCGAACGCGCCCGGGTGCGCTGCGATCACGCCCAACATCCTCACCGGCGGCAAGCCCACGCTGGGCCCCGAGAAGGCCAAGGAAGGCACGCTGGGCATGGTGTGGGCGCCGATCCCCGAGTTCAGCGCCAACCTGGACTGGTGGACCATCACCCGCACCAACACCATCCAGACCCTGGACCTGACGACGCTGTCGCAGAACTACGCCTCGTTCCAGAGCGCCTTCATCCGCGACGGCAACGGCGTGCTGCAGACCATCGACGACCGCTGGATCAACTCCGGCGGCACCGTCACCAAGGGCCTGGAGTTCGGCATCAAGGCCGGCGGCAAGGCGATGGGCGGGCGCTGGGGCGTCAACTACGACCTGTCCTACCTGCTCGACAAGAAGTCCAAGGTCACGCCCGGCGCGCCCTGGGGCCTGAGCGAAGTGGCCGTGGCCACGCGCACCGGCGACATCGGCATCCGCTGGAAGCACACGCTGGACTTCGTCTACAGCCAGGGCGTGTGGACGGGCACCCTCGGCCAGGTCTACCGCAGCGGCTATGCCGACTTCGTGCTGCCGGGCGTGGCCAACGGCACCGTCTCGCCGCCGGACTGGAACCCCCGCGTCAAGCCCTACATCCTGTACAACACCAGCGTGGCGTACAGCGGCATCAAGAACCTGACGCTGACCTTCGGCATCAAGAACCTGTTCGACACCAAGCCGCCGTTCAGCGCCACCTACGACACCAACACCGGTGCCGGCAGCGACTGGGAACCGCGCGTCGCCGACCCGCGCCTGCGTTCCTTCACCTTCCTGGTGGACTACAAGTTCTTCTGACGACCTGACGCGGCGCGCTGCGTCACACTCCGCGGGGCCTGACGAGGGCCCCGCTTTCATTTCCACGCCGCCATGCTCGCCCTGCTGCTGAAGAAGCTTGCCACGCTGCTGCCCACGCTGCTGGGCGTGACGGTGGTGGCCTTCGCGCTGATCCGGCTGATCCCGGGCGACCCGATCGAGATCATGGTCGGCGAACGCCGCCTGGACCCCGCCGCGCATGCCGCGCTGATGCACCAGATGGGCCTGGACCAGCCGCTGCCGGCGCAGTACCTGCACTACCTGGCGCAGCTGGTGCAGGGCGACCTGGGCCGGAGCCTGGTCACGCGCGAGCCCGTGTCGGCCGAGTTCAAGGTGCTGTTCCCGGCCACCGTCGAACTGGCGTCGGCGGCGCTGCTGCTGGCCCTGGTCGTCGGCCTGCCGCTTGGCGTGGCCGCGGCGCTGAAGCGCGGCTCGTGGTTCGACCAGGCGGTGATGGCGCTGGCCACGCTGGGCAACTCGATGCCGGTGTTCTGGTGGGGGCTGATCCTCATCATGGCCTTTTCGGTGGGGCTGGAATGGACGCCGGTGTCGGGCCGCATCGGCATCGAGTTCGACGTCGACCCCGTCACCGGCTTCATGCTCGCGGACAGCCTGCTGGCCGACCTGCGCGGCCAGGAGAGCGGCGCCTTCACGTCCGCCCTGCTTCACCTGGTGCTGCCGGCGACCGTGCTCGGCACGATCCCGATGGCGGTGGTGGCGCGCATGACGCGCAGCGCGATGCTGGAGGTTCTGCGCGAGGACTACATGCGCACCGCCCGCGCCAAGGGCCTGTCGCCGGCGCGCGTGGTGCTGCACCACGGGCTGCGCAACGCGCTCATCCCCATCGTCACCGTGCTCGGGCTGCAGGTGGGCAGCCTGCTCGGCGGCGCGGTGCTTACCGAGACCATCTTTTCCTGGCCGGGCATCGGCAAGTGGCTCATCGACGCCATCGCGCGGCGCGACTACCCCGTCGTGCAGGCCGGGATCCTGATCTCGGCGCTGATCTTCATCGGCGTCAACCTGCTGGTGGACCTGCTCTACGGCGTCGTCAACCCGCGGCTGCGGGGCAGCGCGTGAGCAGCACCGCAGCGGCCGCAGAACCGCCCGGCCCGGCGCGCGAATTTGCCGCCGCCTTCGCCGCCAACCGCGGCGCGCTCACCGCCTTCTTCGTCTTCGCTGCCATCGTGCTCGGGGCCCTGCTGGCGCCGTGGCTGGCGCCGCACGACCCGGTGCAGCAGTTCCGCGACCACATGCTGGCGCCGCCGCTGTGGCAGGCCGCGGGGCTGGCGCAGTTTCCGCTGGGCACCGACGAGCTGGGCCGCTGCATCCTGTCGCGCCTGCTGCACGGCGCGCGCGTCTCGCTGGGCATCGGGCTGGCCGCAGTGGCGCTGGCCCTGCTGCCCGGCGTCGCCCTCGGGCTGCTGGCGGCCTTCAGGCCGCGCTGGCTGTCGCCGCTGATCATGCGCGCGATGGACATCCTGCTCGCCCTGCCCGGGCTGCTGCTGGCCATCTGCGTCATCACCATCCTCGGCCCCGGCCTCGTCAACACCGTGATCGCGATTGCCGTGGGCGCGCTGCCAGGCTACGTGCGGCTGGCGCGCGGCGCCGCCCTGGGCGAGCTGCAGAAGGACTACGTCACCGCCAGCCGCCTGGCCGGTGCGGGCACCTTGCGCCTGATGTTCGACACCGTGCTGCCCAACTGCCTGGCGCCGCTCATCGTCAATGCCACGCTGGGCTTTTCTTCCGCGGTGCTGGAGACCGCGGCGCTGGGCTTCCTGGGCCTGGGCGTGCAGCCGCCGCTGCCCGAGTGGGGCAGCATGCTCTCGGCCGCGCGCGACTACATCGAGCGCGCGCCGTGGACGGTGACGATGCCGGGGCTGGCCATCCTCGTCACCGTGCTGTCGGTCAACCTGATGGGCGACGGCCTGCGCGACGCGCTGGACCCGAAGTTGCGCTCTGCGTCATGAGCCTTCTCGAGATCCGCAACCTGCGCGTCGACTTCGGCGGCTTCACCGCCGTCGACGGTGTCGATCTGGTGGTCGAGGCCGGCGAGCTGCTGGGCATCGTCGGCGAATCGGGTTCGGGCAAGAGCGTGTCGATGATGGCGCTGATGGGCCTGGTCGACGCCCCGGGGAAGGTCAGCGCCGACGCGCTGCGCTTCGACGGCCACGAGCTGCTCGCGCTGCCGCCGCGCGAACGCCGGCGCATCGTCGGCAAGGACATCGCGATGGTGTTCCAGGACGCGCTGAACAGCCTGAACCCCAGCCACACCGTCGGCGACCAGGTGCGCGAGGTGCTGCGCGTGCACCTGGGCTTGCACGGCGCGGCGCTGGAGGCACGCGTGCTGGAGCTCTTCGAACGCGTCGAGATCCCGGCGCCGAAGACGCGGCTGGCGGCCTACCCGCACCAGATGAGCGGCGGCATGAACCAGCGCGTGATGATCGCCATGGCCATCGCCTGCGAGCCGCGGCTGCTCATCGCCGACGAACCGACGACGGCGCTGGACGTCACCATCCAGGCCCAGGTGATGGCGCTGCTGCAGCGCCTGCAGCGCGAGCAGGGCATGAGCCTCGTGCTCATCACCCACGACCTGGCGGTGGTGGCCGAGATGGCCAGGCGCGTGGCCGTGATGTACGCGGGCCAGGTCGTGGAAACGGGGCCGGTGGACGCGCTCTTCGAACGCCCGCGCCACCCCTACACCGCGGCGCTGCTGGCGGCGCTGCCCGAGCACAGCCGCGGCGCACGCCGCTTGGCGGCGCTGCCCGGCATCGTGCCCGGCCGCTTCGATCGCCCCGCAGGCTGCCTGCTGGCGCCGCGCTGCCCGCGCAGGCAGCCGCGCTGCCAGGCGCAGCGGCCCGAACTCGTCGATGGCGTGCGCTGCTTCTACCCGGTCGACCATGGCTGAGGCCGTGCTGCGCGCCGATGGCCTGACGCGCCACTACCGCGTCGGCCGCGGCCTGTTTCGCGACCACGCCACCGTGAAGGCGCTGGACGGCGTGTCCTTCGCACTCGCGCCCGGCCGCACGCTGGCGGTGGTGGGCGAGTCGGGCTGCGGCAAGAGCACGCTGGCGCGCCAGCTGACGCTGATCGAGCCGCCCACCGCGGGCGCGCTGCAGATCGACGGCGTCGATGCCGCGCGTGCCGACGCGGCCACCTTGAAGGCGCTGCGCCGGCGCGTGCAGATGGTGTTCCAGAACCCCTATGCCTCGCTGAACCCGCGCAAGACCATCGCCGCCGCGCTGGCCGAGCCGCTGGCCATCAACACGGCATTGACGGCGGCCGAAAGGCGCGAGGCCGTGCTGCAGATGGTCGAGCGCGTCGGCCTGCGGCCCGAACACGCCCAGCGCTACCCGCACATGTTCAGCGGCGGCCAGCGCCAGCGCATCGCCATCGCGCGGGCGATGATGCTGGGCCCGGCGGCTGTGGTGGCCGACGAGCCGACGTCGGCGCTGGACGTCAGCATCCAGGCCCAGATCCTCAATCTCTTCATGGACCTGCAGGAGGCCACCGGCACCGCCTATGTCTTCATCAGCCACAACCTGGCGGTGGTGGAGCATGTGGCGCACGAGGTGATGGTGATGTACTTCGGCGCCGCCGTCGAACAGGGCCCGAAGGCGCAGGTGCTGGGTGCGCCGCTGCACCCCTACACGCAGGCACTGCTGGGCGCGGTGCCCGTGCTGCGCCCGGCGGACCGCAGGCCGCGCATCGCGCTGGCGGGCGAGATGCCGAGCCCGCTGGCGCCGCCGGCGGGTTGCGCCTTCCACACGCGCTGCCCAAGCGTGCAGCCGCGTTGCCGCCATGAGGTGCCCATGTTGCGCGAGGTGGGCGGGCGGCGCGTGGCCTGCCACGTCGTGGCGGGCTGAGAGCCCGGGTCGGCGCGGCGGCCGGGCATGCCGAGAGGTGCGACTGCATGGCTCCGACGGCTTGCGGCCCGTTGCGGGCGTCCAATCCGCGGCGATCACAGCGACCGAGGCGGGCCAAGGCCGCCGGGTGCCGGGCTCCTCTCATGTCCCCCGGGGCGGGCTGCGCCCACCCCTCCTCCTTTACTTCGCTGCGCCCGGCACCCGACGTCCTTGGCCATCACCGCCCGTGGACTCCCCGGGCCGGCA
>CAIWPS010000015.1 GCA_903914615.1 uncultured beta proteobacterium
TGAGGTACAGCTGCTTGAGGATCTCGAGCTTCTGCTTCTCGCCCGCCGAGAGGTCCTGCGGCGTGGCATCGAGGTCGAGCTTGAAGGGCGTGGTCTGCAGGAAGGCCGTGAGTTCGGCGCGCACCTGCTTCCAGTCGATGACGGCGGGCAGGCGGCCGCGCGCCAGCAGCAGGTTCTCGGCCACCGTCATGCCGGGAACGACGGTGAAGTGCTGGTAGACCATGCCGATGCCGAGGTCGCGCGCCACCGTGGGCGAGGTGATGGCCTGCTCGCGGCCGTCGACCAGCACCGAGCCTTCGTCGGGCAGGTAGTAGCCGACGACGCATTTCACCAGCGTGCTCTTGCCCGCGCCGTTCTCGCCCAGCAGCGCGTGCACGGTGCCCGGGCGCACGCGCAGCGAGACGGCGTTCAGCGCCGTGAAGGCGCCGAAGCGCTTGGTGAGCTCGAAGGTGTCCAGCGCCAGCGCATGCATGCTCAGACTCCCTGGATGGCCTCGATCACCGCGCGCGAATTCGACACCGCGCCGAACACGCCGCCCTGCATCAGCACCATCTTCAGCGCCGCGGCGTGGTTGCCGCGGTCGGTGGCGCCGGTGGCGTCCTCCAGCAGCACGCATTCGAAGCCGCGGTCGTTGGCCTCGCGCATCGTGGTGTGGACGCAGACGTCGGTGGTGATGCCGGTGAGCACCAGGTTGCGGATGCCGCGCGTGTGCAGCACGAGTTCGAGGTCGGTGGCGCAGAAGCTGCCCTTGCCGGGCTTGTCGATGACGATCTCGCCGGGCAGCGGCGCGAGTTCGGGAATGATCTCCCAACCGGGTTCGCCGCGCACGAGGATGCGGCCGCAGGGGCCGGCATCGCCGATGCCGGCGCCGATGCGCTGCGAGCGCCAGCGCTTGTTGGCCGGCAGGTCGGAAAGGTCCGGCCGGTGCCCTTCGCGGGTGTGGATGATGGTGTAGCCGGGCGGCCGCATCGCCGCCAGCAGCGCCGCGATGGGCGCAATGGGCGAGCGCGTCAGCGCAAGGTCGTATCCCATCGTGTCGACATAGCCGCCGACGCCGCAGAAGTCGGTCTGCATGTCGATGACGATCAGCGCGGTGTTGCCCGGCCGCAGGTCGCCGTCGTAGGGCCAGGGGTAGGGCGCCGAGACGATGTGGGTCATCGCGAGACCCCGAGCTCCAAGGGCGCGCCCTTGATGCTGCGCCTGGGCGAGCAGGTCCAGACCAGGATCGCCAGCGTCAGCACATAGGGCACGGCGTTGAAGAGGTGGTAGTAGCCGCTGACGCCCACGCTCTGCAGCGCCGGCCCGAGCGCGCCGGCACCGCCGAAGAGCAGCGCCGCGCCCAGGCAGCGCACGGGGCTCCAGCGCGCGAAGATGACCAGCGCCACGGCGATCAGGCCCTGGCCGCTGGACAGGCCCTCGTTCCAGCTGCCGGGGTAGTACAGGCTCAGCGACGCCCCGCCCAGCCCGGCGATGAAGCCGCCCGCCGTGGTGGCCGCGATGCGGATGCCGTTGACGCTGTTGCCCAGGGCGCGCGCCGCGTCGGCCGAGTCGCCGACCATGCGCACCAGCAGGCCCCAGCGCGTGTTCATGAAGGCCCAGCCCATGGCCAGCGCCAGCAGCACGCCGATGGGGAAGAGGGCGTTGATCTTCAGCGCCGCCTGGACCTGGCCGGAACTGCTCCAGCCACCCAGCGCGATGCCCGGAATCTGCGGCGCCTGCGGCTGGATCAGCGGCTTGCCGAGGTAGAAGGCCAGGCCGGTGCCGAGCAGCATCAGCGCGATGCCCATGGCGATGTCGTTGACGCGCGGCAGCGAGCACACCAGGCCGTGCAGCAGCGCCAGCAGCGCGCCGCTGCAGCCGGCCAGCAGCACGCCCAGCCAGGGCGAGCCGGTGAGGTAGGCGCCGCCGAAGCCGGCCATGGCCGAGAACACCAGCACGCCTTCCAGCCCGAGGTTGATGCGGCCCGACTTCTCGGTCAGGCATTCGCCCAGGCTGACGAAGAGGAAGGGCGTGCCGACGCGGATGGCGCCGCCGAGCACGGCCAGGACGACGTCGAAGAAGGCCTCGGCGCCCATGTCCTGCCCGCTCTCAGGCGGCCTTGGCCGCCGCCAGCGGCGCGCGCTGCGGCAGGAAGTGCAAGGGCAGCAGGCGCCCGCGCAGCGCCTCGGCGGCCAGGATGAGCACGAAGGCGAAGCCCAGCAGCACCTGCACCGACGCATCGGGCAGCCCCATGCGCCTTTGCAGCAGGCTGCCTGCGGCGCCGAAGCCGCCGAAGAGCACGGCCACCGGGATGATGGCCAGCGGCTGGTGGCGCGCGACGAAGCTGACCAGGATGCCGGCGTAGCCCAGCCCGGCGATGAGCGAGGCATTGGCGTTGGTGTGGATGGCCGCGACCTCGATGCCGCCGGCCAGCCCGGCCGCCGCGCCGCCCAGCGCGCAGGCGGTGATGATGAGCCGGTGCGCCGGCAGACCGACGAGCCGCGCCGCGCGCGCATTGCCGCCGACGACGCGGGTGGCGAAGCCATGCGTCGAGCGCCCCAGCCAGATGGCGCTGGCCAGGCACAGCACGACGCCGAAGACCAGGCCCCAGTGGACGTCGTAGTCGCCGATGCTGCCGATGCGCAGCGCCTCGGAAAGGGGCAGGGTGGAGGGCTTGTTCAGGCTCGTCGGATCGCGCATCGGACCTTCGACGAGGTGCTTGAAGATGGCGATGGCGATGTAGCCCAGCAGCAGGCTGCTGATGGTCTCGTTGACGCCACGGTACTGGCGCAGCGCGCCGGCCAGGGCGATCCAGGCCGCGCCCGCGGCCGATGCGGCCAGCAGCAGCAGCGCGGTGCCGACGATGTTCTGCGGCAGCGGCGTGAGATACGGCAGCCCGGCGCAGGCCAGCCCGCCCAGCACCAGCGCGCCTTCGCCGCCGATGACGGTCAGCCCGGCGCGCGCCGGCAGCGCCACGCACAGCGCGGTGAGCATCAGCGGCGCCGCGCGCTGCAGCGTGTTCTGCCACGAGAAGGCGTCGCCGAAGGCACCGACGAACAAGAGCGTCCAGGCCTGCACGGGGCTGTTGCCGCCGATCCAGACCCACAGCCCGAAGAGCAGGATCGCCCCGGCCAGCGCCAGCACCGGCAGCGCGAACGCTTCGGCGACGTCGTGCCAGGGTTCCCTGTTCATGGCTGCGCCGGGTTCAGGCCTTGCCGATGACGCCTTCCACGAGGTAGTTCATGCCTTCGAGCACCGGGTCGGTCTGCTTGATGGCCGTGCCCTTGGGGATGACGACCTTGCCGGTGTTGTCCTTGAGCTCGCCGACGAAGATGTCGAACTGGCCCGCCACCATCTTGGCCTTGACGGCGTCGGCGGCCTTGCGCGCCGCTTCCGGCACCATGGGGCCGTAGGCGCTGGTCTTGATGAAACCTTCGGGCAGGCCGCCGCGGACGAAGTTGGGGTGCGGCTTGCCGGTGCGCGCGGCGTCGATGATGAGCTTGTAGGCGGTGAGCCAGTTCCATTCGGCGCCGGTCAGGTAGGCCTGCGGCGCCAGCTTGGCCTGGCTGGCGTGGTAGCCGCAGACCATCTTGCCGCGCTTGGCGGCGGTCTCCACCACCACCTTGGGGCCGTCGACGTGCATCGTGAAGACGTCGGCGCCCTGGTCGGCCAGGCTGTTGGTGGCTTCGGCCTCCTTCACCGCCATGCTCCAGTCGCCGGTGAAGATGACGTTGGTGGTGATCTTCGGGTCCACCGAGCGCGCGCCCATCGTGAAGGCGTTGATGTTGCGCAGCACCTGCGGGATCGGCTTGGCGGCGACGAAGCCGAGCTTCTTGCTCTTGCTCATGTGGCCGGCGATGACGCCGTTGAGGTACTGGCCCTCGTCGATGTAGCCGAAGAAGCTGCCGGTGTTCAGCGGGTGCTTGCCCGCCGTCCACATGCCGCCGCAATGGCTGAAGCGCACGGTCGGGTTCTTCTTCGCCACTTCCAGCATGTGGGGGTCGAAGTAGCCGAAGCTGGTGGGGAAGAGCAGCGCCGCGCCGTCCTGCGAGATCATGCCCTGCATGGTCTTCTGCACCGCCTGCGTCTCGGGCACGTTCTCTTCCTCGACGATCTTCAGGCCGGCCATCTTCTTCAGCTCGGCGGCGCATTCGGCGTGCGCCTGGTTGTAGCCGAAGTCGTCGCGCGGGCCGACGTAGATCACGCCCACCGTCAGCGGCTTCTGCGCCAGCGCCCAGGGCGCGAAGCCGGCCAGCGAGGCGGCGGAGAGTTGGGCCAGCGCGCGGCGGCGGGTGAGGTCTTGGGTCATCTCGGCTCCTGCAAGTGGGCGGGTGGAACGCTCTTCGTCAGGCCGCTTGCAGCTTGCGTGCCGCTTTGGGGCGTGACTGGTATACCAGCCGGTATCCAGCAAAAGCCGTGCCCGCGGGCACGGGCCGGGAATCAGGCGCGGCGCTGGCGCGCCCGTGCCTCGTGCAGCGTGGCGAGGGTGATCTTGCGCACCTCGGCCTTGCTCTGCTCGATGTGGCTGCGCAGCAGCAGCTGGGCCTGGTCGGGCTTGCGCTGGAAGATGGCGCGCAGGATCTTGGCGTGCTCGGCGTAGGTGGCGTCGATGCGGGCGGCGCGCGTGAAGTCGAGGTGGCGGATGATGCGGATGCGCTCGGTGACGTCCCAGTGCACGCGGGCGATCTCCTCGTTGCCGGCGGCGCGCACCAGCGTGGCGTGGAACTGCTCGTCCAGCGCACCGACTTCGCGCCCGTCGGCGGGGCGCTCGGCGGCCGGCACCATCCACTGCGCCTTCAGCGCCTCCAGTTCCGCCGCCGGCTCGGCCTGCGCGCACAGGCGGGCGACGCTGGCGGCCTCCAGCAGCACGCGCAGGTCGTAGAGCTGTTCCAGCCTGGCGAAGTCGATGGGCTGCACGAACCAGCCGGTCTTGCTCTCGACGTCGAGCAGGCCCTCGTTGCGCAGGCGGAACAGCGCCTCGCGCACCGGCGTGCGGCTGACGCCCAGCCGGGTGCCGATCTCGGCCTCGGAGAAGCGGTCGCCAGGCACGAGGACGAAATCGTGCATCTGCTGCTTCAGCTCGGCATAGACCTGCTCGGCCAGGTTGCCGCGGGCCGGCGTGGCGCCGGGGCGGTCGGTGGGCGCATGGCCGGCGCGAACCTGCGCCACGGCCTTCATGCGGCGGCGCCCAGGGTCCAGCGCGCGAAATGGCAGGCCGCCGCGTGGGCGCCGGCGCCGCCGGCGTGCAGCGTGGGGGCGACGCTGCGGCAGCGTTCCTGCACCGCGGCGCAGCGGCTGGCGAAACGGCAGACCTGCGGCGGCGGGTCGATGGGGCTCTGCACCTCGCCGTCGAGGCGGATGCGCGGGCCCTGGCCCGGGATGGCCGACACCAGCGCCTGGGTGTAGGGGTGCGCGGGGTGGGCGAAGACGCTGGCAGACGGACCCATTTCGGCGATCTTACCGAGGTACATCACCGCCACCCGGTCGGTAAGCAGGCGCACCACGTTGAGGTCGTGCGAGACGAACACCGTGGCCAGCCCGAGCTCGCGGCGCAGGCGGTCCAGCAACTGCAGCACCACCGCCTGCACCGAGACGTCCAGCGCCGCCGTCGGCTCGTCCAGGATCAGCAGCTTCGGCCGCGGCGCCAGCGCACGGGCGATGCCCACCCGCGCCTTCTGCCCGCCCGAGAGCTGGTGCGGGAAGCGCGACAGCAGCGCCGCCGGCAGGCCGACCTGGGCGGCGACCTCATCGACGCGCTGGTCCGCCGCGGCGCGGCCCAGGCCGCCGAGCAGCAGGCAGGGCTCGCGGATCGTGTCGCGCGCCGTGTAGCGCGGGTTCAGGCTGTCGGTGGGGTCCTGGAAGACCATCTGGATGGCGCCGCGCTGCGGCATGCGGGCGAAGCGCTGCGCAGGCAGGGCGGCGAGGTCCTGGCCCTCGAAGACGATGCGGCCTTCGCTGGGGTCGATGAGCCGCGCCAGCAGGCGCGCCAGCGTGCTCTTGCCGCAGCCCGATTCGCCGACCAGGCCCAGGCTCTCGCCGGGGGCCACCTCGAGCGAGACGTCGTCGACCGCATGCAGCAGCGCGCCGCGCCGGCCCGTCACCGGATAGCGCTTGGACAGCCGCTCGACCGCCAGCAGCGGCTCAGCCATGCGCCGGCTCCGGGTGCCAGCAGGCCACGGCGTGCGCGGCCGCTGCGTCCAGCGCCGGCAGCGAGGCGCGGCATTCGTCACCCGCGCGCTCGCAGCGTTCGCTGTAGCGGCAGGCCGGCAGATCCGGGCGGCGCAGGTCGGGCAGCGCGCCGGGCACCGGTTGCAGGCTGGCCAGCGTGCTGTCGCGGTGTGGCGTCGAAGACATCAGGCGCCGCGTGTAGGGGTGGCGCGGCGCGGCGAAGAGTTCGCGCGTCGGCGCGCTTTCCACGGCATGGCCGGCGTGCATGACGACGATGCGGTCGCAGTGGTCGGCCGCCAGGCCGAGGTCGTGGGTGATGAACAGCGTCGCCATCTGGCGTTCGCGCGCCAGGCCGGTGACGAGGTCCATCACCGCGGCCTGCGTCGTCACGTCCAGGCCGGTGGTGGGCTCGTCGGCGATCAGCAGCGCCGGCCGGCAGGCCAGCGCGATGGCGATCATCACGCGCTGGCACATGCCGCCCGAGAGCTCGAAGGGGTAGGCGTGGCAGCGCCGCTCGGGGTCGGCGATGGCGACCTCGCGCAGCGCCTGGACGGCGCGCTCGCGCAGGCCCAGCCCGGCGTCGGGCCCGGTGCGGCCGCGCGCGGCGATGGCGTGGCGGCGCAGCACGTCCTCGATCTGCAGGCCGACCGGGCGGATGGGGTTCAGCGCCGTGCGCGGGCTCTGGAAGATCATGCTGATCTCGCGGCCGCGCAGGTTCGATAGCGTCTGCTCGTCGGCCTGCAGCAGGTCGATGCCGCCGAAGGTGGCGCTGCCGCCGGTGACCTCGGCCGCGGCGTCGCTGATGCCCAGCAGGGCGTAGGACAGCACCGACTTGCCCGAGCCGCTCTCGCCCACCAGCCCGACGATCTCGCCCTTGGCGATGCGCAGGTTGACGTGCTGCAGCGCGCGCACGGTGCCGCTGCGGGTGCGGAATTCGAGGCTGAAGTCCTTCACCTCCAGCAGCGGCGGCTGCTCGCTCACGTCCTTTTCCTCGGGTCGAAGATGTCGCGCAGCGCGTCGCCCAGCAGGTTGAACGAGAACACCGCCAGCATCAGCACCGCGCCCGGGAAGAAGCTCACCCACCATTCGCCGCTGACGATGAACTGCGCGCCCTCGGCGACCAGGATGCCCCACTCGGGCGTCGGCGGACGCACGCCCAGGCCGATGAAGCTCAGGCCGGCGGCATTGAGGATGGCCCAGCCCATGTTCAGGCTCACCTGCACCATCGCCGGCGGCAGGATGTTGGGGAACAGGTGCACGGCCAGGATGCGCAGGTCGCCGTTGCCCGACAGCCGCGCCGCCTCGACGAAGCCGGCGCTGCGGCGGATGTTGGTCTCGGCGCGCGCCACGCGCATGTAGAAGGGCAGGTTGATGATGGCCGTGGCCAGCACGATGTTGCCCACCGTGTTGCCCAGGGCGGCGACGATGCCCATGGCCAGCACGAAGAGCGGGAAGGCCATGATGGTGTCGGCGATGCGCGTCACGCCGGCGTCCCACCAGCCGCCGAAGAAGCCCGCCGCCAGGCCCAGGCCGATGCCGATGGCGAAGGACAGCAGCACGGCGGCCACGGCGATGCCCATGTCCAGGCGCGTGGCCACCAGCGTGCGGCTCAGGATGTCGCGGCCCAGCGCGTCGGTACCGAACCCATGCTGCAGCGAAGGCGGCTTCAGCGCCACCAGGGTGTCGCTGGCCAGCGGATCGTAGGGCGCGATCCAGGGGCCGACCAGGGCCAGCAGCACGAAGGCCGCGAAGAGGGCCGCGGCCACGCCGGTGACCGGGTTCTCGGACAGCACGTGGCGAATGTGGCGGGTCGTGTCGCTCATGTTCCGCCGAGGCTGATGCGCGGGTCGATGAGGGTGTACAGCACATCGACGAGCAGGTTCAGCAGCACGAAGAGCACGCCCATCGCCAGCACGAAGCCCTGCACCGGCGCGTAGTCGCTGGCCGTCAGCGCGTCGATGGCGTAGCTGCCCACGCCGGGCCAGCCGAAGACCTTCTCGACGATGACGCTGGAACCCAGCATGAAGCCGAAGACCATGCCCAGCGTCGTCACCACCGGCAGCAGCGCATTGCGCAGCGCATAGCGCACGCGCACGGTGGTGTTGGACAGGCCGCTGGCGCGTGCGGTGCGCACGAAGTCGCTGGACAACACCTGCAGCATCGACGCCCGCGTCATGCGCGCGATGGGCGCCAGCACGAAGAGCGCCATCGTCAGCGTCGGCAGCACCAGCTGCTTCGCCGCCGCCCACCACATCGCGCCCTCGCCGGCGATGGCGGCGTCGATGAGGTACAGGCCCGTCACCTGCGGCGGTGGCGAATAGACCGGGTCCAGCCGGCCCAGCGGCGCCGGCGCCCAGCCGAGCAGGAAGTAGAAGACGTAGGCCAGCACGAGGCCGGTGAAGAAGGTGGGCAGCGAGACACCGGCGGTGGTCAGCAGCCGGCACAGCTGGTCGATCCACGAGCCCGGCCGCGTCGCCGCCATCACCCCCAGCGGCAGCGCCACGCCGCAGGCGACGAGCAAGGCCAGCAGCACCATCTCGATGGAGGCCGGCAGCCGCGTCAGCAGTTCCTGCAACACCGGCTGGCCGGTGGTCAGCGAGGTGCCCAGGTCGCCGTGCGCCAGGCTCTGCACGTAGAGCCAGAACTGCGCCGGCAGCGGGCGGTCCAGGCCGAGCTGGTGGCGCACCTGCTCGACCGCCTCCTGCGTCGCCGCGCCACCGGCGAAGTAGGCGGCGGGGTCGCCCGGCAGCGCGCGCGTGAGGATGAAGGTGATGACGACCACGCCGACCAGGTTGGGCAGCGCAGCCAGCAGCCGGCGCAGCACGACCCCCGGCAGGCGGCCCATCGCTCAGGGGCCCAGCAGGCTCACGTGCGCCGCCACGACGCGCCAGCCTGCAGCCATGCGCACCCAGGTCTGGCTCTGGCGTCCGGTGCGCGCCGCGCCTTCGCGGCGGAACTCGGTCATCGCGGTGGCGAAGTCGCGGCCGTAGGTGGTGATGACGGTGTGTTCCAGCGTGCGCGCCAGACCGGTGGCCGGACGCGCAGCGCGGAAGGCGCGGATGGCTTCGATGCCGCGCAGGTTCTCGCCCACGCCGTAGCGCACGGTGCGCTCGCTGGGCCAGAAGAGTTCGTCGAGCACGTCGGTGCGGTTGTTCACCAGCGCGTCCTCGTAGCGCTCGAACACCGCGCTCACCTCGGCCAGCACTTCGGGCAGGTTGATCTCCACGGCTACAGCCCCAGCGCCACCGGCGCGCTGCACAGGCCCTGCTGTTCCAGCGCCGCGGCGATGCGCAGGGCATGGTCCTCGCGCCAGGGCGCGGCGATGATCTGCGCGCCGATGGGCAGGTGCGGCGCGGCCGGGTTCATGCCCCACAGCGGCACCGTCACCACCGGCAGGCCGATGCCGCTGATGGGCTGGGTCAGCAGGCCCAAGCTGGCACGCGCGGGCATGCGCTGGCCGGCGATTTCCAGCCATTGCGTGCCGATGGCCGGTGCGGTGCAGGGCGTGGCGGGGGCGATGAGCACGTCCACGGTCTCGAAGGCGCGCGCGACGCGGCGCGCAAACCAGTGCCGCACGCGCTGCGCCCGCATCACCCAGGCAGCAGGCACGAGCGCGTTGGCGATGAAGCGGTCGCGCGTGTGGGGGTCGAAGTCGTGGGCGCGGCGGCGCAGGTCGTCCAGGTGCAGCGCGCCGCCTTCGCCGCAGGTGATGAGGAAGGCGGCGGCGCGGGCGCGCTCGACCTCGGGCAGTTCCACCAGCCGCGTCGTGCCCAGCGCCTGCGCCACGTTGTCGACCGCCGCCAGCGCCTCGGGCAGCGCGCGCTCGCGGAACCAGCCGCCCAGCACGGCCACGCGCAGGCCGTCGGCGCCGAGGGCCAGGCCGGCGAGCGTGGGCTCGATGTCGCGCTGCGCGCAGGCCGGGTCGAGGACATCCGGGCCCTGCATCAGGTCGTAGCACAGCGCGAGGTCGGCGACGCTGCGCGCGAAGGGGCCCAGGTGGTCCAGGCTGGCGACGAAGGGGTAGGAGCCGGTGCGCGGCAGCCGGCCGAAGGTGGGCTTGAGGCCGAAGGTGCCGCAAAGGGAAGACGGCACGCGGATCGAGCCGTTGGTGTCCGAGCCCAGCGCCAGCGGCACCTGACCGGCCGCCACGGTGGCCGCGCTGCCGCCCGAGGAGCCGCCGCTGATGCGCGTCAGGTCGTGGGGGTTGCGCGTCGCGCCGTAGTGCGTGTTCTCGGTCGTGAAGCCGTAGGCGTACTCGTCCATGTTCAGCGCGGCCACCAGCACCGCGCCCTCGGCTTCCAGCCGCCGCACCAGCACGGCGTCGCGCCCGGCGGGCGGGGCGTCGCGTTCGATCTTGCTGCCGGCCAGCGTCGGCAGGCCGGCGATGTCGAACAGGTTCTTCACTGCGAAGGGCACGCCGGCCAGCTTCATGCGCGCGCGGCGCGGGCTGGCGTCGACGGCGTCGGCGCGCTTCAAGGCCCGCTCGGCGAGCACGGCGGTGCAGGCATTGATCTTGGGCTCGGTGGCGGCGATGCGGTCCAGGCTGGCCTGCACGGCGGCACGTGCCGTGGTCGCACCGCTGCGTACGGCGTCGGCCGTGGCGACGGCACTCATTCGTCCACCCTGGGCGAGACCGGCGTGAAGACGTTGCCCGGCTCATCCGCCGCCGTCAGCGGCAGGCCCTGCAGCA
>CAIWPS010000016.1 GCA_903914615.1 uncultured beta proteobacterium
CCGACCTGACCGCGCAGGCCATCGCCGCCGCCAGCGCCAAGGCCCCGGGCGCAGCCCTTCCTTCGGCCGCTGCGCGCGCGGCGGCCTCGCGTTCCCGGGCCGCCGCTGCCGCCACGCCGGCGGCCACCGGCCCGCGCCTGGCGCTGCTGGCGATGACGCGCCGCGGCTACGGCAACCTCGTGCAGTGGATCACCGTGGCACGCCAGCGCGCGCCCAAGGGCGGGTACCTGGCGCTGATGTCCGACCTCGAAGGCCGCGTGCCCGCCGCGCCCACGCTGGCCGGCCTGCCCGACTGCCTGGCGCTGCTGGTGGCCTCGCAGGCGCTGCAGGCCGAGCAGCCCTTCGAGACCCTGTTCCACCACGCGCTGTGGCTGAAGACCTGGTTCGGCGACCGCGCCGCGCTGGCGCTGCCGCAGTGGCTGCTGCCGCACGACGCACTGCTGGTCGAGCTGACGCAGCGCGTCGCCGTGCTCGCCGGCCTGCCCATCGTCGCGGTGGGCGACGTGCGCATGCACGCGCGTTCGCGCAAGCCGCTGCACGATGCGCTGAACGCCACGCGCCTGAAGCGCCCGGTGGCCGACTGCGGCGAGGCGCTGCTGCCCAATGCCGAAGCCCACCTGCGCTCGGTGGCGCGGCTGGCGCGGCTGTTCCGCCCCGAATGGCTGCACGCCACGCTGGAGCTGGCCGGGCGCTGCACCTTCTCGCTCGCCGAGCTGCGCTACGAATACCCGCGCGAGATCGTGCCCGAAGGCCACACCCCCGCCAGCTGGCTGCGCGAGCTCACCGAGCAGGGCGCGCGCCGCCGCTACCCGCAGGGCTTGCCAGAGCCGGTGCGCAAGATGGTCGAGCACGAGCTGGCGCTCATCGGCCAGCTGCAGTACGAGCCCTACTTCCTCACCGTCGCCGACATCGTGCAGTGGGCGCGCGCCCAGGGCATCCTGTGCCAGGGCCGCGGCAGCGCCGCCAACTCGGCCGTCTGCTACTGCCTGGAGGTGACGGCGGTGGACCCCGAGGTCCACACCATGCTGCTGTTCGAGCGCTTCATCAGCGCCGAGCGCAACGAGCCGCCCGACATCGACATCGACTTCGAGCACCAGCGCCGCGAAGAGGTCATCCAGTACATCTACCGCAAGTACGGCCGCCACCGCGCCGCGCTCACCGGCGTCGTCATCAGCTACCGGCCGCGTTCCGCCCTGCGCGACATGGGGCGCGCCCTGGGCATCGACCTCGAACGCATCGAGGCCGTGGCCAAGAGCCAGCACTGGTTCGACGGCCGCAGCATCCACGCCGAGCGGCTGCTCGAGAACGGCTTCGACCCGGCATCGCCGCTGTGCCGGCTGTGGGTCGAGCTCACGGCCGCGCTCATCGGCTTCCCGCGCCACCTCAGCCAGCACCCGGGCGGCTTCGTCATCGCACGCGACAGCCTGGCGCAGCTGGTGCCGGTGGAGAACGCCGCCATGCCCGGCCGCAGCGTCATCCAGTGGGACAAGGACGACCTCGACGCGCTGCGCCTGATCAAGGTCGACATCCTGGCCCTGGGCATGCTCAGCGCCATCCGCCGCGCGCTCGAATACGTCGGCGCCAAGCGCGGCGAGCCGATGGCGCTGCACCAGGTGCCCAAGGAAGACCCGCCCACCTACGCCATGCTCTGCCGCGGCGACAGCGTGGGCACCTTCCAGGTCGAGAGCCGGGCCCAGATGAGCATGCTGCCGCGGCTCAAGCCCAAGGAGTTCTACGACCTCGTGATCGAGGTCGCCATCGTGCGCCCCGGGCCCATCCAGGGCGGCATGGTCCACCCCTACCTGCGGCGGCGCTGCGGCGAAGAGGCGGTGGACTACCCCAGCGACGAGGTGAAGAAGGCGCTGTCGCGCACCCTGGGCGTGCCCATCTTCCAGGAACAGGTGATGCAGCTGGCCATCCTGGCCGCCGACTTCACCCCCGGCGAGGCCGACCAGCTGCGCCGCGCGATGGCGGCGTGGAAGCGCAAGGGCGGCCTCGGGCCTTTCCACGCGCGGCTGGTCGGGCGCATGGTCGAGAAGGGCTACGAGCCCGAATACGCTGAACGCATCTTCAAGCAGATCGAGGGCTTCGGCGAATACGGCTTCCCGGAAAGCCACGCCGCCAGCTTCGCGCTGCTGGTCTATGCCAGCGCCTGGCTGAAATGCCACCACCCCGACGCCTTCCTGGCCGCGCTGCTGAACAGCCAGCCGATGGGCTTCTACGCCCCGGCGCAGCTGGTGCGCGACGCGCGCGAGCATGGCGTGAAGGTGCTGCCGGTGGACGTCCTGCGCAGCGTGTGGAACAGCGTTCTGGAAGGCGATGTACAGCCGCTGCGTGACGTGCGCCTGGGCTTCAGCCGCATCACCGGCTTCGCGCAGGACGCCGCCGAACGCCTCGTTGCGGCGCGTGCGGTGCGCCCTTTCGAGAGCCCGGAAGACCTGGCCCGCCGCGCCCAGCTCGACGCTCACGCACTTTCGCTGCTGGCCCAGGCCGATGCCCTGACCCCGCTCACCGGCCACCGCCACCAGGCCGCCTGGGCCGTCGCCGGCGTGGACACACGCGCCACCGCGCTGCTGCGCGCCACGCGCACGCACGAGGCGCAGGCCGACCTGGCGCCGCCCGACGCCGCCACCACCGTGCTCGCCGACTACCGCGCCACCGGCCTCAGCCTGACCCGGCACCCGCTGGCGCTGCTGCGCACGCAGCTGGCGGCCTTCAAGGTGCTGCCGGCGGCGGTGCTGCGCGACTTTCCGAACGGCCGCCTGGCGCGCGCCAGTGGCATCGTCACCCACCGCCAGCGGCCCGGCACGGCCAAGGGCGTGGTCTTCGTGACGCTGGAGGACGAGACCGGCACCGTCAACATCATCGTCTGGCCGGCCGTGGTCGAGGCGCAGCGCCGTGCCCTGCTGGCCGCGACCCTGCTCACCGTCTACGGCGTGTGGCAATGCCAGGGCGAGGTGCGCCACCTGGTGGCCAAGACGCTGCTCGACCATTCGGCGCTGCTGCAGGGGCTGAGTCCGCGCGCAGCGGCCCGGAAGGGCCTTGCGGCTGACGAAGGCCCGGCGGCGGTACAAGCCGACGGGCTGGTCACGCACAGCCGCAACTTCAGGTGACGCGGCGGCGCTTCGTCGGCTGCGCTGTCGATCCGTCGAAGGGCGCTGCGCCTGGGCGGCAGGGCTGGCTAGCCTCTGTCCATCATCCCCAACCGGACCTGCCATGAACCTCCTACGCCACCCCCGCTTCCAGCCCCTGCGCCGCGGCCTGCTTGCCGCAGCGGTCGCGGCCCTTGCGCTGCCCGCGGCGGCGCAGCAGTTCGTCGTCAGGCCCGCCCCCGAGGTGCTGGTCGGCGAGCCCTTGCAGATCGCGCTCGAGGGCCTGCCTGCGGGACGCGAAGTCACCCTGGTCGCGCGCCGCACGGCGCAGGAATGGAACGGCGGCCAGCGCCCCTACGCCGCCACCGCCCGCTACGCCGTCGCTGCCGACGGCAGGCTCGACCTCGCCACTGCCGCGCCGCTGCAAGGCAGCTATGCCGGCGCCGACCTGCGCGGCCTGTTCTGGTCGATGACGCCCGAAAAGCCCGCCGGTGCCGCGCTGCCCGAAGGCGAGGTGGTGCTGGAAGCACGCAACGCCGACGGCGCCGTGCTGGCGCGCCAGACGCTGCACCTGCAGCGCACGCTGGCCGCCGTGCAGAGCCGCCCCGCCGCGCCCTTCCCGGGGGCGGTGTTCGCCAGCCTGCCGGGCACGGCGAAGCGGCCGGCGCTGATCCTGCTGGGCGGCAGCGAGGGCGGCTCGCTGATCACCCGCGACGCGCCGGTCTACGCCTCGCGCGGCTACGCCGTGCTGGCGCTGCCCTACTACTCGCCCGGCGGCTGGTCGGCGCAGGGGCCGACGCCGCCCGAACTGCCGGCGCTGCCGGCCGCCTTCGCCGACATCCCCGTGGAACGCCTGGAAGCGGCGCGCGCCTGGCTGGCCGCGCAGCCCGAGGTCGATGGCGCGCGCATCGGCGTCATGGGCACGTCCAAGGGGGCCGAGTTCGCGCTCGTTGCCGCCAGCCGCATGCCGTGGATCAGGGCCGTCGTTGCCATCGTGCCCAGCGACGTCGTCTGGGAAGGCTGGGGCCCCGGCATCGCCCCGGGCACCCGCGCCAGCTTCGCCTGGAAGGGCGAGCCCTTGCCCTTCGTGCCGTACAAGGGCTTCGCCGAGGAGTTCGCGGGCTTCGCCACCGGCACCGACGTGAAGATCCGCCGCCCCCAGGACGCCGGCCGCGCCGCGAACCCCGAACGCGTGCCGGCGGCGCGCATCCGCGTCGAGGACATCGCCGCCCCGGTGCTGGTGGCGGGCAGCGACGACGACCGGATCTGGGACTCCGGCGGCATGGCACGCAACATCCAGCGCACGCGCGCCGCCGCGGGCCGCGAGACGGTCGCGCTGGTCTATGCCGATGCCGGCCACTTCATCGGCGGCAGCGGCTGGGGGCCGACGACGCAGTACAACGCCGGTCCGTCGAAGAGCGGCGGCACACCGGTGGCCAACGCGCGGGCCCAGGCCGAGGTCTTCGCCGCCACGCTGGCCTTCCTCAAGCGCACGCTGGTCGAGGCGGCGGCGAAGTGAGGCCCACGACACAATCGGGGCCATGCACCTCCCCATCGAATGGCTGCCCGACGCAGGCGCACCGCAACAGCTGATCCTGCTGCTGCACGGCTGGCGCAGCGACGGCCGCGCGATGGCGCCGCTGGCCCAGGCGCTGCGCGGCAGCTTCCCGCAGGCCGCCATCCTCGCGCCGGACGGCCCCGACCCGGCCGACGCCGGCCGCCGCGGGCGCCAGTTCTATTCGGTGGACGGGCTGACCCCCGACAACTGGCCCGCCCGTGTCGAGTCCGCGCTGCCGGCGCTGCAGGACTGGGTGCGCGCGCAGCAGCGGCGCCTGGGCGTGGGCGAGGCGGCCACGGCGCTGGGCGGCTTCTCGCAGGGCGCCATCCTGTCGCTGGCGCTGGCGGCGCGCGACGACGGCATCGCCGGCCGCGTAATCGCCTTCGGCGGCTGCTACACCGCGCCGCCGCCGGCAGCGCCGCAGCGCACCACCGTGCACCTCTTCCATGGCGGCGCCGACACCGTGATCCCGGCCGACGGCTCGCGCCAGGCGCTGGCCTGGCTGGCCGAAGGGCAGGGCGACGCGACGCTGGACATCGCCGAGGGCGTCGGCCACGAACTGCACCCGGCGCTCATCGCCTGCGCGCTGCAGCGCCTGCAGACCCACATTCCCCTGCGCACCTGGCAGGCGGCGCTGGGCGCGGTGCCGGCACGCGCTTCCTGATCTTCCATCCTGGCTTGCCATCCGCATCTGCATCCGCCGCCGTCACGACCATGCTGTTCCTGCTCTCCCCCGCCAAGACCCTGGACTACGACACCCCCGTGCGGGCACCGCTGCGCGAGCAGGCCACCGAGCCGCTGTTCGCCGACCGCGCGGCGCAGCTCATCGGCGTGCTGCGCAAGAAGTCGCCGCGCCAGGTGGCGGCGCTGATGGACCTGTCGGACAAGCTGGCCGCGCTCAATGCCGCGCGCTACGCCGCCTGGCAGCCGCAGGCCACGCCCGACAACAGCAAGCCGGCGGTGCTGGCCTTCGCCGGCGACGTCTACGACGGCCTGCAGGCCGCCACGCTGAAAGCCGCCGACCTGGCCTGGGCGCAGGACCATGTCGTCATCCTGTCGGGCCTGTACGGCGTGCTGCGCCCGCTCGACCGCTTGCAGCCCTACCGGCTGGAGATGGGCACGGCGCTGAAGACGCGGCGCGGCAAGGACCTGTACGCCTACTGGGGCGACACCCTGGCCGAGCATCTCAACCAGCGCCAGGCCGGCGAGGCCGCACCGGTGGTCGTCAACCTGGCGTCGGTGGAGTACGCCCGCGCCGCGCTGCGCAAGTCCTTGCGCGCCCGGGTGGTCGACTGCGTCTTCGAGGAAGGCCGCGACGGCGGCCACAAGGTCATCAGCTTCTTCGCCAAGAAGGCGCGCGGCCTGATGCTGCGCCACGCCATCGCCAGGCGTGCCACCGCGCCGGTCGCGCTGGAGGACTTCAGCGCCGAGGGCTACGCGCTGGACCGCGCGGCCTCGACGCCGCAGCGGCTGGTGTTCCGCCGCGCGGGCTGAGCGGCCGCGGCGCCGGCGGGCCCAGAATGTCGGCATGGCACGTGTCGACCAGAAGATCACCGACGAGTTGCGCCTGTGGATCATCGCCCAGGCCGAGGCCGGCTGCCGGCCCGAGGACGTCATCAAGGCCATGTGCCAGAGCGGCTGGGACGAGGACGTGGCCATGGCCGCGATGGAGCAGACCTTGCGCGAGCGCCTGGCCGGGGTGCAGCCGCAGGCCCTGCCGCCGCCCAGCGTGGTGCCCGAGCCGGCGCTGGGGCTGGCGCCCACGGTGCTGGCCGGCGGCCACGAGGTGAAGGTGCTGATGGCGATGCGGCTGCCGCGGGCGGTGCTCTTCGGCGGCCTGCTCACCGACGCCGAGTGCGACGGGCTGATGGACCTGGCGCGGCCGCGGCTGATGCGTTCGGAAACCGTGGACAACAGCACCGGCGGCAGCGAGATCAACGCCGCGCGCACCAGCGACGGCATGTTCTTCACGCGCGGCGAGCACCCGCTCATCGAGCGCATCGAGCAGCGCATCGCCGAGCTGCTGCGCTGGCCGGTGGACCATGGCGAAGGCCTGCAGATCCTGCGCTACCGGCCGGGCGCCGAGTACCGCCCGCACAACGACTACTTCGACCCCCAGCACCCGGGCACGGCGCGCATCCTGCAGCGCGGCGGACAGCGCGTGGCCACCCTGGTGATCTACCTCAACACCCCCGAGGGCGGCGGCGCCACCACCTTCACCGACGTCGGTCTGGACGTGGCGCCGCGGCGCGGCAACGCCATCTTCTTCAGCTACGACCGCCCGCATGGCAGCACGAAGACGCTGCACGGCGGCGCACCGGTGACGGCGGGCGAGAAGTGGGTGGCGACGAAGTGGCTGCGGCAGGGCGTGTTCGTCTGAGATGGCGTTGCGTTCGAACACAGGCGTTTCGGCGTCGGCTTGCGGCCCGTTGCAGACACTCGTTACTTGCATCGAGGCGGGCCAAGGCCGCCGGGTGCCGGGCTCCTCTCATGTCCCCCGGGGCGGGCTGCGCCCACCCCTCCTCCTTTACTTCGCTGCGCCCGGCACCCGACGTCCTTGGCCATCACCGCCCGTGGACTCCCCGGGCCGGCA
>CAIWPS010000017.1 GCA_903914615.1 uncultured beta proteobacterium
GGCGCCGAAGCGGCCGCCGCCGCAGCGGACCCCGCGGCGGCGGGCCGCGGCGCCTTGCCCGCGAGCGGCGCATTGGGGTCCCAGCTGCGGTTGCGCTCGGCCTCGGCCGTGTCCTGCTCGGGCGTGCGCTGCGGCACCTTGTTGATGAAGGGGATGGGCGCCTTGGTGATGTACAGCGCCACGCCCAGCGCCAGGGCCAGGCCGATGAGCAGGCCGGCCACCAGGCCCATCAGGAAGCCGCCGCGCTGGCCCGGCTTCATGCCACCGCCCCCTCGTGGCTGTCGGCCGGGGTCTCGCGCGCCATCGCCTCGGGCGCCGAGACGCCGAGCACCGCGAGGCCGTTGCGCAGCACCTGCGCCGTCGCCGCCAGCAGCGCGCGGCGCGCCGCGGCGAGCGCTGCGTCGGCCGTGAGGAAGCGCTCGGCCGCGTACCAGGCGTGGAAGGCGGCGGCGAGGTCGCGCAGGTAGAAGGCGACCTCGTGCGGCGCGAACTCGGCCGCGGCGCGCGTCAGCAGCGCAGGGTATTCGGCCAGCTTGAGCATCAGCGCCATTTCGGTGGGTGCGACCAGCAGCGACAGGTCGGCCGCCGCCAAGTCGGCCGTGCTGCCGCCCTTGGCCAGCACCGAGCAGATGCGGGCGTGTGCGTACTGCACGTAGAAGACGGGGTTCTCGTCGTTGGCCTTGAGCGCCAGGTCGACGTCGAAGGTGAACTCGGTGTCGGCCTTGCGGCTGATGAGGAAGAAGCGCACGGCGTCGCGGCTGGTCCATTCGATGAGGTCGCGCAGCGACACCGAGGTGCCGGCGCGCTTGGACATCTTCACCTCCTGCCCGCCCTTCATCACCGCGATCATCTTGTAGAGCACGTAGTCGGGGTAGCCGGCCGGGATGCCCAGGCCCACCGCCTGCAGCCCGGCGCGCACGCGCGCCACCGTGCCGTGGTGGTCGCTGCCCTGGACGTTGATGACCTGGTGAAAGCCGCGCTCGTACTTGGCGACGTGGTAGGCGACGTCGGGCACGAAGTAGGTGTAGCTGCCGTCGGACTTGCGCATGACGCGGTCCTTGTCGTCGCCGTAGTCGGTGCTGCGCAGCCACAGCGCGCCGCCTTCCTCGAAGGTCTTGCCCGAGGCGACGAGGCGGCGCACCGTGTCGTCGACGCGGCCGCTGCCGTACAGGCTGCTTTCCAGGTAGTAGTGGTCGAAGCGCACGCCGAAGGCCTGCAGGTCGAGGTCCTGCTCGTGGCGCAGGAAGGCCACCGCGAACTGCGTGATGGCGGCCAGGTCCTGCGGGTCGGCGTTGGCGGTGAACTCGCGGTCGTCGGCGTGCACCGTCTTGCCGGCCATGAAGTCGGCGGCGATGTCGGCGATGTACTCGCCGTTGTAGGCGGCCTCGGGCCAGCCGGCGTCGCCCGGCTTCAGCCCCTGCAGCCGCGCCTGCACCGACAGGCCGAGGTTGGCGATCTGCACCCCGGCGTCGTTGTAATAGAACTCCCGCATCACCTCGGCACCCTGCGTCTGCAGCAGGTTGCAGATGCTGTCGCCCAGGGCGGCGTTGCGGCCGTGGCCGACGTGCAGCGGGCCCGTGGGGTTGGCGGAGACGAACTCGACCATGACGCGGCGGCCGCTGGCCGGCTGGCGGCCGTAGGCAGCGCCGGCGGCCAGCACCTCGGCCACCACGGCCTGCTTGGCGGCCGCTGACAGGCGCAGGTTGATGAAGCCCGGGCCGGCGATCTCGATCGCCTGCACCCAGCGCTGCACCGCAGGCTGCGACTGCAGCGCCGACACCAGCTGCTGCGCCAGTTCGCGCGGGTTTTTCTTCAGCGCGCGGGCCAGCGGCATCGCGGCGGTGATGGCGAGGTCGCCGTGGCTGGCCTGCTTGGGGGATTCGAAGGCCGCCGGCGGCGGCTCGGTGCCGCCCTGTGCCGCGACCACGGACTGCAGCGCCGCCTGCAGGGCGGCCAGCAGGTCCTGCTTGGCTTGGATCATCGGCGGATTCTACTTTTGGCCCCGCGCCCCGCCGCGGCAGCGAAGTGCGCGCACTTTGCGGCGCACTTCGGCGCATCGGCGGGCCGGGAAGGCGCCACCATGCCGGGGCGGCGGCCCTGCAGCCCCGTGCCACGCCATCGCCATGCCGCCACCCCGTCTCGCCGCCACCGAACCCGCGCCCGCCGCGGCGGCGCCGCTGCCGGTGCAGATCGGCAAGTACCGCATCAAGTCCAAGATCGGCGAGGGTGCGACCAGCGAGGTCTTCCTCGCCCACGACCCCTTCCGAGGCCACGACGTGGCGATCAAGCGCGTGCGGCCGGGGCTGATGCCCGACTCGCGCGAGTCGCACTTCCAGCAGCGCTTCTTCGCCGCCGAGGCGGCGCTGGTGGGGCGGCTGAACCATCCCAACGTCGTGCAGATCCTCGACGCCGTCGCCGACGACGAGGCACCCTACCTGGTGATGGAGTACGTGCCCGGCGTGACGCTGCGCCGCTACTGCCGCGCCGACAGCCTGCTGCCGATGGCGCAGATCATCGAGATCGGCTTCAAGTGCGCGATGGCCCTGGGCTACTGCTTCCGCCAGGGCCTCATCCACCGCGACGTCAAGCCGGCCAACCTGCTGGTGACGCTGGACGGCGACCAGATCGCCGACGTCAAGGTGACGGACTTCGGCAGCGTCTTCAACCTCGGCGCCGACCACACCCAGATCTACCGCGTCGGCAGCCTGGCCTACATGTCGCCCGAGCAACTCGACGGCGACGTGCTCGACTGCCGCGCCGACATCTACTCGCTGTCTGCCGTGCTGTACCACCTGATCGCCGGGCGGCCGCCCTTCGACGCGGTCCAGCAGCAGGCCATCATGCACCAGATCTTCCACGGCACCGTGCCGCCGCTGGGCGATCTGCGCGAGGGCGTGCCGCCGGCGCTGGTGCAGCTCATCGAGACCGGGCTGGCCAAGGAACGCGAGCTGCGCCCGGCCAGCTGGGACGAGTACTCGCAGGCGCTGTCGGCCCTCATCAAAGACCGCCAGCAGGGCCGCGGCGCGCTGCAGGAGGTGCTGGACAGCGAACGCTACACGCTGCTGAGGACGCTGGAGTTCTTTACCGGCTTCGGCGACGTCGAGCTGTGGGAAGTGGTGCACCGCGCGCGCTGGCAGCGCCACACCTACGGCCAGGCGCTGTTCCGCAAGGGCGAGGAAGGCAACGCCTTCCACATCGTCACCCAGGGCCAGGTCGAGGTCTACCGCGACGGCCGATCGGTGGCCTCGCTGGGGGCCGGCAGCTCGGTGGGCGAGATGGCCTACCTGGCGCCCAGCCCCGACCTTCGGGTGCACAGCGTCGACATCCTGGTCTCGCAGCCGGCCACCACGGTGGCCTTCACGCCCGAGACCATGGAACAGTTGTCGCTGGCCACGCGCCACCTCTTCGACAAGGCCTTCATCGGCGTGCTGGTGCGGCGGCTGCACGCGGCGCACGAGAGCCTGGCGCATCCGCGCAGAATTCTTTAGGCCCGCGGTCATCGCGCAACGGCCCCCGTGCGTTCACGGGTAGCCGGGCGTCGCTCAACTCTGCTGAAATCGACGGCGGCACATTGCCCAACCCCACCCCGAGTCGAGGAGCCCCCATGAACAAGACCCTGCTTTCCGCCATCTTCACCGCCTGCGCGCTGCTCAGCACCCACAGCTTCGCCGCCAACGCCGAGTGCGAAGCCAAGGCCATGGACAAGAACGGCAAGCCGCTGGCCGGCGCCGCCAAGACCAGCTTCATGAAGAAGTGCGAGAAGGACGCCGGCCCCTCGGCCTGCGAAGCGCAAGCCGCCGACAAGAAGCTCGCCGGCGCGGCCAAGGCCAGCTTCGTCAAGAAGTGCGCGGCCGACTCGGCCAAGAAGTGAACTGAAGGCCTTTCAGGCTGGACGAGGGGCGCTGCGGCGCCCCTCGGCGTTTCTGCAGCGTGGCGTTCAGCCAGCGCTGCCCGCCCAGTAGCGCGGGTCGCCGTAGCTGTGCTTGACGAAGTCGATCCACAGGCGCACGCGCAGCGGCAGGTGCTTGGCATGGGGGAACACGGCGTAGATGCCGTTGGCCGGCGCGGCAAAGTCTTCGAGCACCACCTGCAGGCGGCCGGCGTCGACATCGGCCTCGACCTCCCAGGTGCTGCGCCACGCGATGCCCAGGCCCCGCACGCACCAATCGTGCAAGACCTGGCCGTCGCTGCAATCCAGCGGGCCGCTGGGGCGCAGGTGCGTCACCTGGCCGTCGACGCTGAAGGCCCAGCCGCGCGGCTGGCTGGCGTCGGAGCTGAGCGCCAGGCAGGCGTGGCGCGAGAGCTCGGCGGGTGTCGCCGGCACGCCGGCGCGCGCCAGGTAGGCCGGCGCGGCCACGCACAGGCGCCGGTTGTCGGCCAGGCGCACGCTGACCAGGCTGGAGTCGGGCAGGTCGCCGACGCGCACGGCGCAGTCGTAGCCCTCGTTGACGATGTCGACCACGCGGTCGCTGAGGTTCAGCGACAGGCTCACGTCCGGGTGCGCGGCACGGAAGGCCGGCACCAGCGGCGCCACATGGCGGCGCCCGAAGCCGGCCGGCGCGGTGACGCGCAGATGGCCGCTGGCCTTGACGCCGCCGGCGCTGACGCTGGCCTCGGCACTGGCCAGGTCGGCCAGCAGGCGCTGGCAGTCCTCGAGGAAGGCACTGCCCTCGTGCGTGAGCGTGATGCGGCGCGTGGTGCGCAGCAGCAGCTTCACGCCCAGCCTTTCCTCCAGGGCGTCGATGCGCCTGCCGATCACCGCAGGCGCCACGCCCTCGGCCTGCGCCGCCGCGGTGAGGCTGCCGCGGGTAGCCACCGCGGCGAATGACTCGATCTGCTTGAGCCTGTCCATGGCCGTCGATTATGGCTGGCGAGCGCACGAATCAATCGCATACAAGGCACTTAATGCCGGCAGGAGTATCGAATACAGTCTCAGGATGAAGATCCGCGCAGTGCTTTTCGACGCCTACGGCACCCTGTTCGACGTCCACAGCGTGGCCTTGCTGGCCGAGCAGCTCTACCCCGGCCAGGGCGAGCGCCTGAGCCTGTTGTGGCGCGACAAGCAGATCGAGTACACGCGGCTGGTCTCGATGAGCGGCCGCCATGACACCGCCGGCAGCGAGCATTACCGCCCCTTCTGGGACCTGACACGCGCCGGCCTGCGCTTTGCCGCAGCGCGCCTGCAGCTGGACCTGAACGCCAGCGCCGAAGAACGGCTGATGAACGAATACCGCCACCTCAGCGCCTTCCCCGAGAACCGCGAGGTGCTGGTCGAGCTGAAGCGCCGCGGCGTGCCCGCGGGCATCCTCAGCAACGGCAACCCGGAGATGCTGGACGTCGGCGTGAAGAGCGCCGGCTTCGCCGAGCTGCTGACCCACGTCATCAGCGTGCACCCGGTGCGCCGCTACAAGACCGACCCTGCCGCCTACGCGCTGGGTACGGCGGCCTTCGGGCTGCCGGCACGCGAGATCCTGTTCGTCAGCAGCAACTGCTGGGACGCCATCGGCGCGACCTGGTTCGGCTACACCACGCTGTGGGTGAACCGAGCCGGCGCGCCGCTGGACCCGCTGGACACCCCACCCCATCACCTGGGCCGCAGCCTGCGCGACGTGCTGCCACTGCTGGCGGCCCCCGCGGCCGCATGAAAACCAAGGAGAAGACCGCCATGTACACCCCCGTCCACAGCCTGCAGGTGGCCAGCGTGCTGAAGCGCTTCATCGAAGACGAGGTGCTGCCCGGCACCGGCGTCGAGACCGCCGCCTTCTGGAGCGGCTTCGACGCCATCGTGCGCGATCTGGCGCCGCGCAACGCCGCCCTGCTGGCCGAGCGCGACCGCCTGCAGACCGAGCTCGACGCCTGGCACCGCGCCCACCCCGGGCCCATTGCCGACGCGCCGGCCTACCGCGCCTTCCTCGAACGCATCGGCTACCTGCTGCCGGCGCCGGCCGATGCCAAGGCGACGACGACGAACGTCGATGCCGAACTGGCGATGCAGGCCGGCCCGCAACTGGTCGTGCCCATCCTCAACGCCCGCTACGCCCTCAACGCCGCCAACGCGCGCTGGGGCTCGCTGTACGACGCGCTCTACGGCACCGACGTCATCGCCGAGACCGGCGGCGCCGAACGCGGCGGCGCCTACAACCCGGTGCGCGGCGCCAAGGTCATCGAATTCGCGCGCCGCTTCCTCGACCAGGCGGTGCCGCTGGCCGAAGGCAGCCATGCCGACAGCATCGGCTACCGCATCGACCGCAGCATCGACGACGCGGCGCTGATGGTCACGCTGGCCTCGGGCCGCGTCGTCGGCCTGGCCCACCCCGGCTCGCTGGTGGGCTTCCAGGGCGATGCGGCGTCGCCCTCGTCGGTGCTGCTGCGCCACCACGGCCTGCACATCGACATCCGCATCGACCGCACGGTGCCCATCGGCAAGGCCGACGCGGCCGGCGTCAGCGACATCGTGCTCGAAGCGGCGCTGTCGACCATCCTCGACCTCGAGGACTCGGTGGCGGCCGTCGATGCCGAGGACAAGGTGCTGGGCTACCGCAACTGGCTGGGCATCCTCAAGGGCACGCTGACCGAGGAAGTGCGCAAGGGCGGCAAGACCTTCACCCGCGGCCTCAACCCCGACCGCCGCTACCACGCGCCGCTGGGCGGCGAGGACGTGGTGCTGCACGGCCGCAGCCTGATGTTCCTGCGCAATGTCGGCCACCTGATGACGAACCCGGCGGTGCGCTGGGACGGCGGAGCCAAGGAGATCCCCGAAGGCATCCTCGACGCCATCGTCACCACCACCATCGCGCTGCACGACCTGCAGCACCATGGCGAGGGCGGCATTGTGAACTCGCGCACCGGCTCGGTCTACATCGTCAAGCCCAAGATGCACGGCCCGGCCGAGGTGGCCTTCGCGAGCGAACTCTTCGGCCGCGTCGAGCGCCTGCTGGGCCTGCCCGACAGCACCGTCAAGCTCGGCATCATGGACGAGGAGCGCCGCACCAGCGTCAACCTGGCGGCCTGCATCGCCGCGGCGAAGAGCCGCGTCGCCTTCATCAACACCGGCTTCCTCGACCGCACCGGCGACGAGATGCACACCGCCATGCAGGCCGGCCCGATGCGCCGCAAGGGCGACATGAAGAGCAGCGAGTGGATCGCCGCCTACGAGCGCAACAACGTGCTCGTCGGCCTGGCCTGCGGCCTGCGCGGCAAGGCGCAGATCGGCAAGGGCATGTGGGCCATGCCCGACCTGATGGCGGCGATGCTGGAACAGAAGATCGCCCACCCGCGCGCCGGCGCCAACACCGCCTGGGTGCCGAGCCCGACGGCGGCGACGCTGCACGCGCTGCACTACCACCAGGTGGACGTGGCGGCGGTGCAGGTCGAGCTGGAGAAGATCGACGCCGCAGCGCAGCGCGACAGCCTGCTCGCCGGCCTGCTGACGGTGCCCGTGGTCGCCGAAGCGAGATGGAGCGCCGCCGAACGCCAGCAGGAGCTGGACAACAACGTGCAGGGCATCCTGGGCTACGTCGTGCGCTGGGTCGACCAGGGCGTGGGCTGCAGCAAGGTGCCCGACATCCACGACGTCGGCCTGATGGAAGACCGCGCCACGCTGCGCATCAGCAGCCAGCACATCGCCAACTGGCTGCTGCACGGCGTCGTCACCGACGCCCAGGTGCACGAGACCTTCCGCCGCATGGCCGCGGTGGTGGACCAGCAGAACGCCGGCGACCCGCTGTACCGGCCGATGGCAGGCCACTTCGACACCAGCGCAGCCTACCGCGCGGCGCTGGACCTGGTGTTCAAGGGCAGGGCGCAGCCCAGCGGCTACACCGAGCCGCTGCTGCATGCGTGGCGGCTGAAGGTCAAGGCGCAGGCCTGAGCCCGCCTGCGCCATGGCCGCGCGCTGGGGCCC
>CAIWPS010000018.1 GCA_903914615.1 uncultured beta proteobacterium
CAGGATGGCGCCGTCCTTGAGCACGATGGGCCAGACGTTGCCGGCCAGCATCAGCGTCTTGATCAGTTCCAGGAAATGCGTCGCCGGCAGCGCCTCGCCGACGAAGCGGACCACGGCGGGCACGTTGTGCAGGTCGAACAGGAAGCCCGACAGCATCAGCGCCGGCAGGAAGCTGGTCAGCAGCGCCATCTGGCTGGCGATGAACTGGTTCTTCGTCACCGACGAGATCAGCAGACCCACGCCCAGCGCCACGAACATGTACAGCACCGAGCTGGCCACCAGCAGCGCCATCGAACCGACAAAGGGGACGTGGAAGAGGAAGCGCGCCGCCGCCAGGCACATCGCGAAGCCCAGCATGCCGACGACGAAGTAGGGGATGAGCTTGGCGAGCAGGATCTCGGTCGGCCGCACGGGCGTCACGAACAGTGCTTCCAGCGTGCCGCGTTCCCATTCGCGCGCCACCACCAGCGAGGTGAGGAAGGCGCCGGTGAGCGTCATGATCAGCACCACCAGCCCCGGCACCAGGTACCAGGTGCTCGTGTTGGCGGCGTTGAACCACAGCCGCGGCTCGACGCTGACCGCGCCGTAGGGCAGGCCCGCGGCCGCTGCACCGCGCTGCGCCTGACGGTCGGACCGGTGCTGCGACCACTGGGCCAGCGCGCCGCCCACGTAGCCCTGCACGACGCGCGCGGTGGCGGCGTCGGCGCCCTGCAGCAGCAGCTGCAGGCGGCCCTGCCCCGCCGCCAGGCCGGCGCTGAAGTCGGCGGGCAGGCGCAGCACGGCGTCAGCCTCGTGGGCGTTCATCAGCGCCTCGGCCTCGGCCATCGAATGCAGCGGGCGCAGCGTGAAGTAGCGCGACAGCTGCAGCCCGGCCAGCACCTCGGCGGCCGCCGGCGAGCTGTCTTCCGCCACCACCGCCACGGTGGCGTTGTCGACGTCCAGCGAGATGCCGTAGCCGAAGAGCAGGATCAGCAGCGCCGGCAGCGCGATGCCGATGGCGACGTTGCTGCGGTCGCGCAGCAGCTGGCGGAATTCCTTGCGCGTGAGCGCCACCAGGCGCCGCCAGAAGCCGCCCACGGCCATCATGCGGCGACCCGCTGGCGCGGCGGTGCTGCCGCGGCACGCGCACGCTCGACGATGGCGATGAACGCGGCCTCCATGCCCGGTGCCGCGGCGCCCCCCGCGGCACCGCGCGCCGCCTGCTCGCGCACCTCGCGCGGCGTGCCCAGGGCCAGCACCTGGCCGGCGTCCTGGATGACGATGCGGTCGCAGTACTCGGCCTCTTCCATGAAGTGGGTGGTGACGACGACCGTGGTGCCGGCGGCGGCCAGCGCCGTGATGCGGCGCCAGAACTCGCGCCGCGCCAGCGGGTCGGCGCCGCTGGTGGGCTCGTCCAGGAACAGGATCTGCGGCTCGTGCAGCAGCGCCGCCGCCATCGCCAGGCGCTGGCGGTAGCCGCCGGGCAGCTGCGCGCTGGGCGTGCCGCGCAGTGCGCCGAGTTCGAACTGCCCGACGACGACGCCGATGCGCGCCGCCGCGCTGCGCCCGTGCAGGCCATAGGCGCCGGCGAAGAAGCGCAGGTTCTCGTCGACGCTGAGGTTGCCGTAGAGCGCGAACTTCTGCGACACGTAGCCGATGTGGCGGCGTGCCGCGGCGCGCGCGTGGCGCAGGTCGACGCCGGCCACGCGCAGACGGCCGCTGGTGGCCGGCAGCAGGCCGCAGAGCATGCGGAAGGTCGTCGTCTTGCCGGCGCCGTTGGGGCCCAGCAGGCCGAAGACCTCGCCGCGGCGCACGCTGAACGAGGTGTTGGCCACGGCGACGAAATCGCCGAACTTGCGCCCCAGGTCCTGGACCTCGATGACGGTTTCGGCGCGGCCCGGTGCCGCAGCGGGCGCGGCCGTGGCGGGCAACGGCGAGGCCGCCGCCGCGGGCTCGTCCTGGTGCAGCAGCACCATGAAGCCGTCCTCCAGGCTGGCGGGCACCTCGCGCGTCGGCGCGCCATCCAGCGCGTCCAGCTGCGTCGTCGCGGCGACACCGGCCCGGCGCAGGTAGCGCACCTCGCCGGCCTGCGGCACGGCGTCGTCGACGTGCGCGCGGTCGTCGAGCAGCCGCGCCTGCAGCCAGCGCGCCGGCCGGCCCGCGGGCGGCGTGGCGATGGCGCTGCGGCCGTCGGCGTGGCGGCGCAATTCCGCCGGCGTGCCGGCGGCCAGCACGCGGCCCTGGCGCAGCAGGAAGACGCGGGCGCAGCGCTCGGCCTCGTCGAGGTAGGCGGTGCTGACGACGACGCTGAGCTTCTCGACCTCGACCAGCTGCTGCACGATCTGCCACAGCTCGCGCCGCGACAGCGGGTCCACGCCCACCGTGGGCTCGTCCAGCAGCAGCAGTTCGGGGCTGCGCACCAGCGTGCAGGCCAGGCCGAGCTTCTGCTTCATGCCGCCGGAGAGCTGTCCTGCCAGGCGCGCCGTGAAGCGGCCCAGGTCGGTCATCTCCAGCAGCCGGGCGTAGCGCGGCCCGCGCTCGTGGGCGGGCACGCCGTGCAGGTCGGCGTAAAGGTCCAGGTTCTCCTGCACGCTCAGGTCCTCGTAGAGGCCGAAGCGCTGCGGCATGTAGCTGATGCGGTCCTGCACCGCCTGCGGGTCGGCCACGACGTCGATGCCCAGCACCGTCAGCGCGCCGGCATCGGGCACCAGCAGGCCCGCGGCCAGGCGCAGCAGCGTCGTCTTGCCGGCGCCGTCGGGGCCGACGAGGGCGGTCAGCGAGCCCGCGGCCACGCTCAGCGAGACATCGTCCAGCGCCACGTTGCGCTGCCCCGTCTCCTTGACGAGGAAGCTGCGCCGCAGGTGCTCGCCGTGGAGGGCGAGGGGGTCGGTCATGGGCGCGCGGGCGCGGCGACTGGTGCGAGCCGCAGGTGCACCGTGGCGGGCATGCCCAGGCGCAGCCGGTCCTGCGCGTCGTCGACGACGAAGCGCAGCTCGTAGACCAGGCTGGTGCGCAGGTCGGGCGTCTGCACGGTCTTGGGCGTGAACTCGGCCACCGACGAGATGGCACCCAGCCGCGCCGCGATGCGCGCCGCGGGCTGGCTGTCGATGGCGACCTCGGCCGCCATGCCCGGCTGCAGGCGCGGCAGGTCGGCCTCGGCCACCCAGGCCCGCACCCACTTGGGCTGGGTGATGGCCAGCGTGTAGACCGGCCGCTGCGGCGAGGCCATGTCGCCGGGTTCGAGCAGGCGTGCCCGCACCACCGCGTCCATCGGCGCGTGCAGCTCGGACTCGTCGATCTGGCGCTGGATCAGCGCCTGTTCGGCCTGCGCCGAAGCCAGCTGCTGTTCGGCCTGCGCGATGTCCTCGCGGCGCGGCCCGGCGACGGCCAGCGCCAGCGCCTTGCGCGCGCCCTCGGCCTGCGCCTGCGCCACCTTGCGTCGCGCGGCGGCGCTGTCCAGGTCCTGGCGGCTGACACCGCGGCCTGCCGTGGCGTCGCTGGTGGCCTGCAGCCGCGCCCACTGGCGGTCGGCGAGCTCGGCCTCGGCCTCGGCGGCGGCGACGCTGGCGCGGGCCTGGGCGATCTCTTCGGGCCGGCTGCCGGCCTTCAGCCGCTGCACGGCCTGGCGCTGGGCGCCGATCTGCGCCTGGCTCTGTTCCAGCCGCAGCCGCGTCGTGCGGCGGTCGAGCCGCCCCAGCAGGTCGCCGGCATGCACCTTGTCGCCTTCCTGCACGCGCAGCTCGGCGATGCGTTCGCTGGCGTTGAAGGCCAGCGAGACCTGGCGGATGTCGACGTTGCCGTAGAGCGTGAGGCTGTCGGGGTCGGCGGCCGGCGTCTGCGCCCGCCAGGCCCAGACGGCGCCGGCGGCCAGTGCCACCGCGACCAGGGCCAGGGGCAGGAGGAGCTTCTTGTTCATGTCAGCTGCGTTCCGGGGTGCACGCCGACATGATGCGCCAAGGTTTTGCGCTTGCCAGTCTCAGTGGATGGGCTTGAAGCGCACGCGCTTGGGCCGCGCGCCTTCCTCGCCCAGGCGCTTCTTCTTGTCGGCCTCGTACTCCTGGTAGTTGCCGTTGTAGAAGAACCATTGCGAGTCGCCCTCGCAGGCCAGGATGTGGGTGCAGATGCGGTCGAGGAACCAGCGGTCGTGGCTGATGACCATGGCACTGCCGGCGAATTCGAGCAGCGCTTCTTCCAGCGCCCGCAACGTTTCCACATCGAGGTCGTTGGACGGCTCGTCCAGCATCAGCACGTTGCCGCCCTTGGCCAGGGTCTTGGCCAGGTGCAGGCGGCCGCGCTCGCCGCCGGAGAGGTTGCCCACCAGCTTCTGCTGGTCGTTGCCCTTGAAGTTGAAGCGGCCCAGGTAGGCCCGGCTGGGCATCACGAACTTGCCGACGATGATGTTGTCCAGGCCGCCGGAAACGTCCTGCCACACCGTCTTGTCGGACTCCAGGCTGTCGCGGCTCTGGTCGACGAAGGCCAGCTGCGCCGTCTTGCCGATCTTCACCTCGCCCGAGTCGGGCTGCTCGACGCCCTGGATCATGCGGAACAGCGTCGACTTGCCGGCGCCATTGGGGCCGATGATGCCGACGATGGCGCCGGCCGGCACCTTGAAGCTGAGCTTGTCGATGAGCAGGCGGTCACCGAAGCTCTTGCTGACGGCGTCGAACTCGATGACCTCGTTGCCCAGGCGCTCGGCCACCGGAATGAAGATCTCGTTGGTCTCGTTGCGCTTCTGGTATTCGACGTCGGAAAGTTCCTCGAAGCGGGCCAGGCGGGCCTTGCTCTTGGTCTGGCGCGCCTTGGCATTGCTGCGCACCCACTTCAGTTCTTCCTTCATCGCCTTCATGCGCGCGTCTTCGGTCTTCTGCTCGAGCTCCAGGCGCTTTTCCTTCTGGTCCAGCCAGTCGGAGTAGTTGCCCTTCCAGGGGATGCCGGATCCGCGATCGAGTTCGAGGATCCATTCGGCCGCGTTGTCGAGGAAGTAGCGGTCGTGGGTGATGGCCACCACGGTGCCGGGGAAGCGCTGCAGGAAATGCTCCAGCCACTCGACGCTCTCGGCATCGAGGTGGTTGGTGGGCTCGTCGAGCAGCAGCATGTCGGGCTTGGACAGCAGCAGCCGGCACAGAGCGACGCGGCGCTTCTCGCCGCCTGAGAGCACGCCGATGACGGCGTCCCAGGGCGGCAGGCGCAGCGCATCGGCGGCCAGTTCCAGCTGCAGGTCGGTGTTCTCGCTGCCGGCGGCGGCGATCACCGCTTCCAGTTCGGCCTGTTCGGCGGCGAGCTTGTCGAAGTCGGCGTTCTCGTCGGCGTACTCGGCATAGACCTCGTCGAGCCGCTTCTTCGCCGCCAGCACGCCGCCGATGCCCTGCTCGACGGCCTCGCGCACCGTCTGGTCGGGGTCGAGCTGCGGTTCCTGCGGCAGGTAGCCGATGTTCAGGCCCGGCATCGGCACGGCCTCGCCCTCGATCTCCTTGTCCAGCCCGGCCATGATCTTGAGCAGCGTGCTCTTGCCCGAGCCGTTGACGCCCAGCACGCCGATCTTGGCGCCGGGGAAGAAGGACAGCGAGATGCCCTTGAGGATCTGCCGCTTCGGCGGCACGATCTTGCCGACGCGGTTCATGGTGAAGACGTACTGGGCCATGGCTGAGCTCTCGAAAGGGAAGGCTGAGGAAAACGCTGATTATCCGGGACGCCCGGGCAGCGCGAAGAACTGTGCGACCTTGCCACCCCTGCAAACCCGAACGCGCGGGGTAGGTCGGTTAGAATCCGGCCAGCGCAGCGGCTTCCAGTCATCGCGGCGCGGTCGATTCCGACACGTTGTTCTCCTCGCGCCTACCCGACTGGTGCACCCGCAACGGGTGACAGCAGGCCGCGAACCACGGCCCCACGGGCCCCATCCCATGCTATTTACCGATCTCGGCCTGGCCGAGCCGCTCCTGCGTGCCGTCAAGGACCAGGGCTACGACGTCCCCACCCCCATCCAGGCGCAAGCCATCCCGCAGGTGCTCAAGGGCGGCGACCTGCTTGCCGGCGCCCAGACCGGCACCGGCAAGACCGCTGGCTTCGTGCTGCCGATGCTGCAGCGCCTGTCCCTGGCCAAGCCGGTCAAGGACGCGCGCGGTCGCGTCCCCATCCGCTGCCTCATCCTCACCCCGACGCGCGAACTCGCGGCCCAGGTCGAGGAAAGCGTGCGCGTCTACGGCAAGTACCTGCCGCTGACCAGCATGGTGATGTTCGGCGGCGTCGGCATGCAGCCGCAGATCGACAAGCTGCGGCGCGGCGTCGACATCCTGGTGGCCACGCCGGGCCGCCTGCTCGACCATCACCAGCAGCGCACGCTGGACCTCGGCCATGTCGAGATCTTCGTCCTCGACGAAGCCGACCGCATGCTCGACATGGGCTTCATCCACGACATCAAGAAGGTGCTGGCGGTGCTGCCGGCGAAGAAGCAGAGCCTGCTCTTCAGCGCCACCTTCAGCGACGAGATCAAGTCGCTGGCCGACCGGTTGCTGAACGCGCCGGCGCTGATCGAGGTGGCACGGCGCAACCAGACCGCCGAGACCATCGCGCAGAAGATGCACCCGGTGGGCCGCGAGCGCAAGAAGGAACTGCTGGCGCACCTCATCAAGAGCGGCGACTGGCACCAGGTGCTGGTCTTCACGCGCATGAAGCACGGCGCCAACCGCCTCACCGACTACCTCAACGACCAGGGCATCAGCGCCATGGCCATCCACGGCAACAAGAGCCAGACGGCGCGCACCAAGGCGCTGGCCGACTTCAAGGCCGGCGAGCTGCAGGTGCTGGTGGCCACCGACATCGCGGCGCGCGGCATCGACATCGACCAGCTGCCGCACGTCGTCAACTTCGAGATGCCCAACGTGCCCGAGGACTACGTCCACCGCATCGGCCGCACCGGCCGCGCCGGCGCGCAGGGCGAGGCGATCTCTCTCGTCTGCCTGGACGAGGAGATCTTCGTCAAGGACATCGAGCGCCTGATCAAGCGCCCCATCCCGCGCGAGACCGTGCCCGGCTTCGAGCCGCCGGCGGGCGAGAAGGCCGAACCCATCGTGCTCGGCCGCATGACCATCGGCGTCGGCGGCACGCAGCGCAACGGCGGTGGCGGTGGCGGGCGTTCCGGCTTCGGCGGTGGCGGTGGCGGTGGCGGTGGCGGCGGTGGCGGTGGAGGTGGCGGTACGGGTGGTGGCAGTACGGGCGGTGGCGGTGCGGGCGGTGGCGGTACGG
>CAIWPS010000019.1 GCA_903914615.1 uncultured beta proteobacterium
GCCCTGGGCCTGGGTGTAGTTCTGGCCCGCAGGCTTGCCGGCAGCCACGCCCCGCGCGTGCACCACGGTGTTGCCGCTGATGGTGATGTCGTGGTCGGTGAACACGTAGATGCCGCCGCAGTCGTCGATGACACTGCAGACGCCGAAGACGAAGTTGTTGGCGACCACCGAGTTGGCCATGGCCCAGATGCCGTGGTAGCCCGCATTGATGATGGCGTTGCCGGACACCGTGGCCGAAGGCCCGGGGCGTATGGCCGCGTAAGAGCGGCGAGGCACGCTCAGGGTCACCTCACCCTGCATGATGACGCCGCTGTCGCGCACCATGTTGTTGGTGACGGTCATGCCGGTGGCGGGTGGGTTGACGTCGTCGACGCCCGAGATGGCGTCGCTGCCGGTGCGCTGGAAGGCATTGGATTCCAGCGTCAGGCCCTGGCTGGACACGGCGTCGGCGCCGACATCGGCGATGTCCTGCACCAGGGCATTGCGAACCCGCACATTGGTGCTGTTGCGCAGGGCGATGCCGGTGCCTGCCCTGCGCACTGCCAGGCCGTCGATGACGATGTTCTGCTGCCCGTGCAGGTCGATGCCCACGGCCAGCACGCCCGCGCCCACCGTGGGGGGCGGGTTGCTGTCCGGCATCCAGGCGTAGAGCATGCCCGCGGTGCTGTCGTAGAACCATTCGCCGGGGCTGTCGAGCATCCACAGCTGGCCCAGCAAGACGTAGCCCATGCCTGCGGTCACGGGGTAACTGGTGGCGGCGGCCAGGCCGAGCTGGCTGCCGTTGACGGAGGCCACCGCAAGCTCGTCCAGCTCCCAGGCTGCAGTTCGAATGCGCACCCGCGCCCCGGGTGCGATGGCGGCTCCGGCGGGCAGCGCCAGGTCGGCGCCGACGCTGAAGGTGGTGCTGCCTTGCTGGCCGTTCACCGTCACCGTGTTGCCGTTGGCCGCCACGGCGGCGAAGGGCGCCGTGGGGTCGCTGGCGAGATAGCCTCGGTTGGGGTGATGCGCGGCCGAGAAGATGCCGCTGGCTGCGAACAGCTGCTGTGGGGCCGTGGCCAGGCTGGCGGAATAGATGCTGCCCTGAAACCGGGTCCACGCCGCGGCAGGCAGGTCGACACTGCCATCCACCGTGGGCAGCGTGGTGCAGCCGCCCGGCGCGCCTCTGACGGTGATGGGGTTTGACGACGTGCCCGAGGCCGGCAGGCGCAGGGTCTCGCGCCAGATGCCGCCACAGGCTAATTCGACCGCGTCCCCAGCGGCCAGTCCGGAACTGGAGAGGCGCGCCAGGCTGCGCCAGGGGCCGGCCCCAGCAGCGCCACTGGAAGCAGACAGGCCGTTGTTTTTGTCGTCGCCGGTCTGGTCGTTGATGTAGAAGACGCGACCGTTCACGGCGGCCAAGGGCGCCGCGGCCAAGGGCTGCTCCGCAAGGCCTTCGACCGCAAGGCTGGCCGAAGCGCCGAGGGCCCGCGACGTGCCGACCGTCTGCGCGTTCGAGGGCGTGGCTGCGGTGCCCGAGCCGGCCGTGCTGCCGCTGGGTGACGAGGCGGGCGAAGCGGGTGAAGCGGGAGACGGGGCAGCCGTGGTCGTGCCGCCGTCTGCGGCGCTGGTGGAGCTACCGCCCCCGCCCCCGCAGGCGCACAAGCCCATCAACAACAAGGTGGCGGCAGCAATGTCGATCTTGCGTTTGTAACCCGGAATCCTGGCGAGCATTCATGTCCCACGGCGTCTTGGCAGCGCTCTGGGTGCGAGCGTGTCCTCAAGATCGGCCTTCCCCCGCCCGGACTTTAGGGGCGTGCAGGGCTAGGCCATGACCGAATGCAACCGTGGGGGCGTCGGGCTGGCCCTCGCATTCGGCTCGGGCCGGGGCGGTGTCGCCCAGGTGGGCTAACGCCCGCGAGCCAGAAGCAACTGACGAGCCGCGCCCAGGATGAACATCGTGTTCGTCACCAAATAGCGCCGCCACAGCCTGCGCGGCTCGCTCGCAAGGCGGTGCAGCCACTCCAGGCCGTTGGCGCGCATCCAGCCTGGCGCGCGCGCTACGGTGCCGGCATGAAAGTCGAACGCTGCCCCGACACCCACCATCACCGCCTGCACGCTGCCGCGGTGGGCTGCCATCCATCGTTCCTGCTTCGGGCAGCCCAGGCTGACCCACAGCGTGCCCGCGCCGCTGGCGTTGATGATCTTCACGTCAGCCTCGTCTTCGTCGGGGCGCAAGGGGCGAAAGGGTGGCGAGATGGCACCCACGATGCGCAGCGACGGCCATCGCGCGCGAAGATTCAGTTGCAATTCTTGCAGTGTCTCTGCGGAACTGCCGTACAGGAAGATGCCTTCCCCGCTGTCGGCGGCGTGCGCGCAGTAGTCCCACATCAAGTCCGGGCCGCTGACGCGTGCCTGGCGTCGGGCGCCGAGGCGACGCAGCATCCATGCCACCGGCGCACCGTCGGGCGTGGCCATGTCGGCGGTGCACAGGGTGCGCATGAAGTCGGGGTCGCCCTGCGCGGTGATCACGGAGTGGGCGTTGCAGATGCAGACGCAGCGGCTTTCC
>CAIWPS010000020.1 GCA_903914615.1 uncultured beta proteobacterium
CCGCGGCCGACCCCGACTACGCCCGCCTGCCCACCCGCCAGGGCGACTGCGCCGAGACCGGCGCCCTGGCGCGCCTGCAGCACGACGTGCTGCTGGCGGCGCTGCTGCAGCGCGGCCCCGGCCGCGCGCTGGCGCGCTGGGTGGCGCGGCTGCGCGAGCTGGCGCTGCTGCTGCAGGGCCAGGGCGACGTCGTCATCGGCGCCGGCGCGCAGGACGGGCTCGGCCTGGCCTGGGTCGAGAACGCCCGCGGCCTGCTCGTGCATGCGGTGCGGCTGGACGCGCGCCGCGCCAGCCGCTACGCCATCGTCGCGCCCACGGAATGGAACTTCCACCCCGCCGGCTCGCTGACCCGGGCCCTGGCCGGCAGCACCGCCGCCACCCTGGCCGCGCTGCGCCAGCGCGCGCAGTGCCAGCTGCGTTCGCTGGACCCCTGCGTGGCCTGCCGCATCGAGTTCGCCGATGCATGAGATGGCCCTCGCCGAGAGCGTGCGCGAGATCGTCGAGGAGACGGCGCGCACGCAAGGCGCCAGGCGCATCGCCGCGGTGCGCCTGGAAGTCGGCGCGCTGGCCCAGGTCGAGACCGCGGCGCTGCGCTTCGCCTTCGAGGTCGTGATGCAGGGCAGCCTGGCGGCGCAGGCGCGGCTGGAGATCGTCGAAGTCGACGGCCAGGCGTGGTGCATGTCATGCTCCAGGCCGGTGGCACTGGCGCGGCGCGGCGACGGCTGCCCGCAATGCGGCAGCTTCCAGCTCCAGGTCAGCGGCGGCGACCGCATGCGGGTGCTGGACATCGAGATCGAATGAACGGGCCAGGAGACAGACCATGTGCATGACCTGCGGCTGCGGCAGCGACGACGTCCACCTCGAAGGCGCGGCCCCCGGCCACGTCCACACCCACGCCGACGGCACCACGCACAGCCACCCGCACGACGTGCACGGCCCGGCCCACGGCGGCCTGCCCGCCTTCGAGCACGACCATGTGCACGCGCACGTGCACGTCACCGGCGCCGGCGACCTGCACTACGGCACCGGCGCCGCGGGTTCTTCGACGCCCGGCATGACGCAGACGCGCATGGTGCAGATCGAGCGCGACATCCTCGCGCGCAATGACGGCCAGGCGCAGCGCAACCGCGCCGCGCTGGCGCGCCAGGGCATCTTCGCGCTGAACCTCGTCTCCAGCCCCGGCTCGGGCAAGACGACGCTGCTGGTGCGCACCATCGACCTGCTGGCAGGCCGGCTGCCGGTGGCGGTGATCGAGGGCGACCAGCAGACCAGCTTCGACGCCGACCGCATCCGCGCCACCGGCGCGCCGGCGCTGCAGATCAACACCGGCAAGGGCTGCCACCTCGACGCCGCGATGGTGGCGATGGCGCTGGAACGGCTGCCGCTGCAGCCCGACTCGGTGCTGATGGTCGAGAACGTCGGCAACCTCGTCTGCCCCGCCGGATTCGACCTCGGCGAGGCGCACAAGGTGGTGGTGCTGTCGGTGACCGAGGGCGAGGACAAGCCGCTGAAGTACCCCGACATGTTCCACGCCGCCTCTTTGATGCTGCTGAACAAGGTCGACCTGCTGCCGCACCTGCGGTTCGACGTCGAACGCTGCATGGCCTATGCGCGGCGCGTCAACCCGGCCATCGAGATCCTCGAGGTCAGTGCCACCCGCGGCATCGGCATGGACGCCTGGCTGGCGTGGATCGAGCGCGGCGCTGCCGCGGCGCGCGCTGCGGCGCAGTGAAGCGGCCATGCTGAGCCCGCTGCTCCTGGCCGCCGAACGCCGCGCGCTGCGCGTGCGCGGTGCCGTCCAGGGCGTCGGCTTCAGGCCCTTCGTCTTCCGGCTGGCGCAGGAGCTGGGGCTGGCGGGCTGGGTCTTCAACGACGCCCAGGGCGTGGCCATCGAGGTGCAGGGCCCGGCCGCGGCGCTGCGGCAATTCGAGCGCCGGCTGCGCAGCGAAGCGCCGCCGCTCTCGCGCGTCGAGTCGGTGGACGGCGTGCCCCGCGCGGCGGTCGACGGCGAGGCCGGCTTCCGCATCCTGGCCAGCCGCGGCGGCCGCGTGGCCACCCACGTGCCGCCCGACACCGCCACCTGCCCCGACTGCCTGGCCGAGCTGCTGGACCCGGCCGACCGCCGCTACCGCCACGCCTTCATCAACTGCACCCAGTGCGGGCCGCGCTACACCCTGACGCGCGCCCTGCCCTACGACCGCGCCCAGACCAGCATGGCCGCCTTCACGCAGTGCCCGCAGTGCCTGCGCGAGTACACCGACCCGCGCGACCGCCGCTTCCACGCCGAGCCCAACGCCTGCCCGGCCTGCGGGCCGCAGCTGGCATTGGTGGATCTTCAGGGCCAGCCGCTGACCGCCGGCGGGGGCGATGCCATCGCCGCGACGCTGGCCCTGCTGCGCGCTGGCCGCATCGTCGCCATCAAGGGCCTGGGCGGCTTCCACCTCGCCTGCGATGCGCGCAACGGCGCCGCCGTGGCCGCGCTGCGGCTGCGCAAGGCGCGCGAGGAAAAGCCCCTTGCGGTGATGGCCGCCAACCTGGCTTCGGCCGCGGCCTGGGTGCAGTTCGACGCCGCCGCCGGCGCGCTGCTGCAGGCCCCCGAACGCCCGATCGTGCTGCTGCCGCTGCAGGCCGATGCACCCGGGCTGCAGGGCGTCGCGCCCGGCCTGAAGGTGCTGGGCGTGATGCTGCCTTGCACGCCCATCCAGACCCTGCTGTTCTTCGAGGCCGCCGGCCGCCCCGAGGGCGCGGCCTGGCTGCAGCAGCCGCAGGACCTGCTGCTGGTGATGACCAGCGCCAACCCCGGCGGCGAGCCGCTGGTGCGCGACAACGCCGAGGCGCTCGCGCGCCTGCAGGGCATCGCCGACGCCGTGCTGCTGCACGACCGCGACATCGTCGCCCGCTGCGACGACAGCGTGCTGCGCATCGCCGCCACCGGCGCGCCGCAGTTCGTGCGCCGCGCGCGCGGCTGGACGCCGCGGCCGATCAAGCTGGCGCACGGCGGCCCCAGCGTGCTGGCGCTGGGCGCCTGGCTGAAGAACACGGTGTGCCTGACGCGCGGCGACGAGGCCTTCCTGTCGCCGCACCTCGGCGACCTCGACAACGCCGCCACCTGCGGGGCGCTGGTCGAGGCGGTGGAGCACCTGTGCCGGGTGCTGGACGTGCAGCCGCAGGCGATCGCCCACGACCTGCACCCCGACTTCTTTAGCACCCGCCATGCCGCCGCGCTGGCCGAACGCTGGGGCTTGCCGCGCCATGCGGTGCAGCACCACCACGCCCACATCGCCGCCGTCGCGGCCGAGCATGGCGTGACCGCACCGCTGCTGGGCCTGGCGCTGGACGGCGTGGGCCTGGGCGACGACGGCGCGGCCTGGGGCGGCGAGCTGCTGCGTGTCGACGGCGGCCGGTTCACGCGCCTGGGCCACCTGGCGCCGATCGCGCTGCCGG
>CAIWPS010000021.1 GCA_903914615.1 uncultured beta proteobacterium
CAGGTTGAGGTAGCCGATGTCGGTCGCGGCCAGCCCGGCGCGCGCCAGCGCATCGTCCAGCGCCCGCTCGGCGCCCAGGCCCTGCGGGTGCGGGCTGGACATGTGGTGGGCGTCGTTGGACTCGCCGTGGCCCAGCAGCTGGAGCGCCCCCGGGCCGCGTTCCAGCAGCGCGTAGCCGGCGGCTTCGCCAACGCTGATGCCGCGCCGCCGGGCACCGAAGGGCTGGCAGGGTTGGGGCGACAGCAGCTGCAGGGCATGGAAGCCGAACAGCACGCTCTCGCACAGCGCATCGACGCCGGCCACCACCACGGCGTCGGCCAGTTCCAGGCGCAGCCAGCGTTCGGCCTGCGCGAAGGCCTTGGCGCTGGACGAGCAGGCCGTCGAGACCGTGACGCAGGGGCCTTGCAGGCCCAGCGCCTGCTGCACGAAGGCGGTGAGCGCATGCAGGGTGTTCAGCGGCTCCTGGCGCCAGGGCGCCGGGAAGCCGCCGTCGGCAGCCGGCATGCGGTAGGCCGTCTCGGACACGCCGATGGTCGACGCCGAGGTGCCCAGCACCAGGCCCACGCGCGCCGCGCCGTGGCGCTGGACGGCGGCCGCCGCGGCGGCGATGAAGTCGTCGGCCTGCAGGCCCAGCCAGGCCAGGCGCGTGGCGCGGCAGTCCCAGGGCGCGAGGGCGGGCGGCAGCCTCACGTCCTCGATCCCGGCGACGCGGCCGATCCAGGTCGGCAGCGGCACGCGGCTCCAGTCGTTGGCGACGAGGGCGCTGCGGTTGCCGGCCAGCGCCTGCGCCAGGGCCGCCTGGCCGACGCCGCTGGCGCAGGCCAGCCCCTGCGCGACGACGCGCACCGGGGCGATGGCGGCGGGCGGGCGGCGCGCGTTCACGCCGGGCATGCGGCGGGCAGCAGGCCGCGATCCAGCCACTGCGACCACAGCGCACGCCAGGGCGGCCAGTCATGGCCCCCAGGCGCGCTGGCCACGCGGTCGGGCGGCAGGATGCCCGCCAGCAGCCTGTGGCCCTCGGCCAGGCGGTCGTCGCTGCCATAGCCCAGCCACAGCGGCGGCGCGCCGGCCGGCGGCGCGGCCAGCCACTGCCAGACACGGCGCTCGATGTCGTCGGGCTGCGCCGGCGCGGCCTGGCGGGCCCAGGCGGCGGGTCCGCCGGCAGCCTCGATCTCGCGCAGCAGCGTCTCCTTGCCGAGATAGGGTGCGATGAGGCACAGGCCCTCGATCTGGTCGGGATGGTGCAGGGTGTAGCCCAGGGCGACGAAGCCGCCCAGCGAGATGCCGGCCAGCCAGATGCGCCGGTAGCCCTGGTCGCGGGCGGGGCCGATGACGTCGTCTTCCAGGTGCCGCAGCATGCTGCCGTCCCTGGCGTAGCCGAGGTTCGCGTCGGCCAGCCGCACGTCCACGGCCAGGCCGCGCCGGCGCACTGCGGCAACGAAGCCCTCGCGCTGCAGTTCGGCCAGCGCCATGTTCGCGCCGGGCAGCAGTACCAGCAGCACGCTGGCCTGGGTCTTCACGCAACCGTTGTCGTCGTACTGCACGTCCATGCGGATGCGGCTGGGGCTGGCCAGCACGGCACAGCCGCCCAGCCCCGCCGCCGCCAGCGCCCCGGCGGCGCTGCGGCGCGACACCATCAGCGCACGCCGTCCTCGGCGGCGCTGTGGATGATCCAGATCAGGTGCATGTCGCCGAAGTTGAAGCCCGCCGAGCTGGCGAACAGCAGCCGGCCGACGCCCTTGTAGGTGACCTCGTAGCGGTACTTGTCCGAGCCGAAGTAGAACGGGATCCAGGCCTTGCCGGTCATGTGCGCGCCCTGGTCGTTGGGCTGGCCGAGGAGGCCGATGGCCTGGGTGTGGCTCATGCCGATCTTGAGCTGGTTGAACTTGCTGCCGGGCACGGGCTTGCCGGTGATCTCGCCTTCCCAGTCGTCGATGCCCTTGACGGTCTGGCCGTAGCCGGCCTCGACCTTGCGCGGGTCGATGACCTCGCCGCGCTCGTTCATGCCCGGGCCGATCTTCGGGCCCGCGGGCGCGGCCGTCGCGGTCGCGGCGGGCTTGGCGCCGCTGTCGGCGCTGTCGGACTTGGTGCCGCCAGTGGACACGCAGGCGGTGCTCAGTGCCGCCGCGGCCAGAGCCGCGGTCAACGTCATCAGGGTGCTAGGGTGCTTCATGCAGGCTCTCCGGGTTGTGGTCGGTCTGCATGTGTCTGCAGCCGCCGCGCATGGTAACTGCGGCCTTCGCGCCGGCCCCTCCCCGCGTTGGGGGAGAGCGCCGGCCCTGGCCACGGCAGGCCAGGCCGGCCCTGCTATGGTCAGGCTGTCGATGCAGTTCGTGGTGGTCGTCATGCCCGCATTCGAAGCCTCCCGCCGTGCCTGTCTGGGTGCGTCGCTGCTGCCCTGGCTGGCACCGCTGGCCGGCTGTGGCAGCCCGCTGCCGCTGCTGCCGCGGCCCGCTGCCGCGGATCCCGCCGCGCAGGACCTGCTCCAGCGCAGTGCCCAGGCCCACGGGCTGGAAGCCTACCGCCAGCTGCAGGACATCAACATCGCCTACGCCGGCCAGTGGCGGCCGCTGATCAACGGCATCCAGCCCGAGGTCGTGGACGCCGGCTACCGCGGGCCCTCGCAGGAGCGGCTGCTGCCGCGGCTGGGCATCAACGCGCAGGCCTACCGCGGGCCGCAGGGTGCCAAGTTCGTGAGCTGGCAGCGCGGCAGCGGCCGCGGCGGCGAGCTCGGCCGGGTCGCCGTCTGGTACGACGGCCGGCCATGCAGCGATGTCGCCCTGCTGCGCGCCGCCGCGCTGGTGGCCGAGGGCTACGGCTTCTTCCTGCTCGGCCCGCTCTGGCTGGCCGAGCGCGGCGACGTGGCACTGCGCCTGGCCGGCAGCGAACGCGTCGATGGCCGCCTGTGCGACGTCGTCGAAGGCTGGATCGCGCCCGGCCTGGGCCAGGTCGCCGCCGACCGCGTGGCCGTCTTCATCGACCGCAGCGACTTCGTCGCGCGCCGCGTGCGCTTCACGCTGGAGGGCAGCGCCAACACCCAGGGCGCGGTGGCCGAGGTCGACCGCTTCGAGTTCGAGCGCCGCTTCGGCGTGCTCTGGCCCATGCGCTCCTACGAGGAGGTGCGCCACCCGCTGCGGCTGCCGGCGCATGACTGGCGCATCACCGGGCTGGACGTGAACCGCGGCTACGGCCCCGAGGCGCTCGCCGGCCCGGTGTTCAGCGGTGCCGCAGCCGCAGCCGCGGCGCCGGTCTAGCAAAGGCCGCCGTTGACCGAGATCACCTGCCCGGTGATGTAGCCGGCCTCGGGCCCGGCCAGGAAGCCGGCCAGCGCCGCCACTTCCTGCGGCGTGCCGGCGCGCTGCACCGGCACCAGGCGCTTGATGGCGTCGGCATCGAAGGCGCTGCCGGCGCCGGTGGCCATGGGCGACTCGATGATGCCCGGCGCGATGGCGTTGACGGTGACACCGCGGCTGGCCACCTCCAGCGCCAAGGCCTTGGTGGCGCTGTTCAGCGCCCCCTTGGCCGCGGCGTAGTTGACCTGGCCGCGGTTGCCCGTCAGCGCCGCCACCGAGGAGATGTTCAGCACGCGCCCCCAGCGCGTGCGCAGCATCGGCAGCAGCAGCGGCTGGGTGACGCGGAAGAAGCCGTGCAGCGAGACGTCGATGACGCGGTGCCACTGCGCCGCCTTCATGCCCGGGAACACCGCGTCGTCGTGGATGCCGGCGTTGTTGACGACGAGCTGCACCGCGCCGCCGGCGAGCATGCCTGCCACGGCCTCGGCCGTGGCGGCGTCGCTGGTGAGGTCGAAGACGCAGGCTTCGGCGCTGCCACCGGCGGCCGCGATGGCCGCGGCCAGCGCCCGCAGCGCCTCGGGCTGGGTATGGCCGTGCAGCAGCACGTGCGCGCCGTCGGCCGCCAGCCGGCGTGCGATGGCCTGGCCGAGGGCGCCGCTGGCACCGGTGACGAGGGCGCGCTTGCCCGCAAGTGGAAGGTTCATAGCAAGGCGTTGAGGATGACGGTGGCGCGGCCGGCCACGAGCAGCCGCTCGTCGCCGTCGTGCAGGGTGAAGGTGTACAGCGCCTGGCGCTCGTCGCCGGCCAGGCGCTGCGCTTCGATGCGCAGCGGGCCGGGCGCGGTGTCCAGGCGCGGCGCGGGCATCTGCACGTCGCGCACGCTGGCCAGGAAGCCCGGGGAAGGTGCGCTGCCCGGCGCCGCGCACAGCGTGCCGTGCAGGGCCATCGCCTGCGCCGCGTACTCGATGGCGCAGGGGGCGAGCAGACCGCCGTCGCTGCGCAGCGGGTGGGCCGGGTCGCCGTGGCCGCTGGCGCTGCAGCGGATGTGGCTGTCGGACCAGGAGTGAAGTCCGTCCAGCAGGCACATCGCGCCGCTGTGCGGAATGCGCGCGGCGATGCCGGCGCGGTCCAGGGTCTGCGGATTCATGCGGGGTCGATCTCGACCTGCAGGGCCATGCCGGGCTGGCCTTGCAGCACCAGCGTGGCAGCGGCGTCGCGCGCCAGCGCCTGCAGCAGCGGCAGCGCGCGGGCGGCGGGAATCGTGCGTCGCACGGCGTCCAGCGCGGCGTTGTCGCAGGCCGTGGGCGCCCGCTCGGCGCCCAGTCCCAGGCGCAGGCGGCGCCCGCCCTGCGGCGCCAGCAGCAGCGCCACGGCGAAGATGTCGGACACCGGCCGCACGGCGTGCAGCGGCTCGGGGTAGGGCAGGTCGCAGGCTACCAGCAGCACCGCTTCGCCGCTGGCGCTGCACTGCACCGCGGCTTCGAGCAGCCCGGCCTCGAAGCTGGCGTCGTGGGCCGCCAGGCTGGTCGAGGGCCGGCGCGAGACGGTGGCGATGTGCCAGTAGCCGGCCGGCGCGTTGTGGACCGAGTTGGTGAAGCGCGTCGGCGACACCAGTCGCTCGGCCGTGGCCAGCGCCTCGCACAGCAGGTGGCAGTTCAGCGGGTCGCCGGTGGACGAGGTGAAGACCGTGGCCAGCTGCTGCGGGTCGGCGCCGCCGGCCGCCAGCGCCTGGTCGGCGACGACGATGGAGGCCTTCACCACCGTGCCGGCGCGGCGGCGTTCGGTGGGTGGCAGGCGCTGCGGCGGCGGCACCACCGTGGGCTGCGGCTGCCAGGCAGCGGGGTCGCGCAGCAGGGCGCGGCCGCCGGCCCAGTCGGCCAGGCCGGGGCCGAGCAGGCCGATGCCGGTGATGCCGATCTCGATCACCGCGCCGCTCCGAAGACCAGGCAGGCGTTGCTGCCGCCGAAGCCGAAGGAGTTGCTGGCGGCGAACTTGATGCGGGCTTCGCGCGCCTCGCGCAGCACCTGCATGCGCAGTGCCGGGTCGGGCGTGCGCAGGTTCAGGTTGGCCGGCAGCAGGCCGTGCTGCAGCGCCAGCAGGCAGACGGCGGCCTCGACGCCGCCGGCCGCGCCCAGCGTGTGCCCGGTGTGGCCCTTGGTGCTGCTGCAGGCCAGCGCCGGGCCGAAGACGGCGGCCACGGCCCCGTCCTCGGCGGCGTCGTTGCCCGGCGTGCCGGTGCCGTGCAGGTTCAGGTAGTCCACGTCCTGCGGCTGCAGGCCGGCCTGGGCCAGCGCGCCGCGCATGGCCGCAGCGGCGCCGGCGCCTTCGGGGTGGGGGCTGCTCATGTGGTAGCCGTCGCTGCTTTCGCCGGCGCCGCGCAGCCAGGCCGCGACCTGCGGCGGCTCGCGTTCCAGCAGCGCGAAGGCCGCGGCCTCGCCCAGCGAGAGGCCGGCGCGGTCGGCATCCCAGGGGCGGCAGATGTCGGTGGACAGCAGTTCGAGCGACCTGAAGCCGTACAGCGTCGTCATGCACAGGCTGTCGACGCCGCCGACGACGGCGGCGTCGACGAGGCCGGCCTCGATCATCCGCGCCGCCGCCGCGAAGACCTTGGCGCTGGACGAGCAGGCCGTGGAGACGACATGCGCCGGCCCGGCCAGGCCCAGCGCCTCGCGCACGTAGCGGGCCACCGAGTAGGTGTTCTGCGTCGTCGCGTAATGCAGTCCGGCGGGCAGGGCACCGGTGGCGGGGTCGCGGTGGCGGTAGGCGATCTCGGTCTGCAGGATGCCCGAGGTGCTGGTGCCCAGGAAGACGCCGACGCGCGCCGCGCCATACCGCGCCGCGGCGCGGCGCACGCTGTCCGCGAAGCCGTCGGCGCGCAGGCCGAGTTCGGCCAGGCGGTTGTTGCGGCAGTCGTGCTCGGCCAGCGCCGGGGCCAGTGCGACCTCGTCGACGCCGTCCACCACGCCCAGCCAGGTGCCCAGGGCCGCGGTCTCGAAGTCGCGCTGCACGAGCCCGGTGCGCGCGGCCTGCAGCGCCGCCAGCGTGGCGGCGCGGCCGGCGCCCAGCGCGGTCACCAGCGTGTAGTCGGAGATGGCCAGCGGCTTCACGTGCCGGCCCCGGCCAGGTCGGCGATCAGCAGCACGTTGGCGAAAGGCGTGCCCTGGCTCATCGGCACGCTGCGCACGCGGTAGCCCTGGGCCTGCAGCAGCGCAACCCATTCGGCCAGCGGACGGCCCCAGGTGGGCGGCGCGCGGTGGCCGCGCACCGAGGTGACGATGCGGTCCACCCACTGGCTGGCGGCAAAGCCGCGCCGCGCGGCGGCGTCGCCCACGCGCAGCAGCAGCCGGCCCTGCGGCGCGCCGGCCAGCGCCGCACGCACGCGCTGCAGCACGGCCTGCTGCGCTTCGTGGTCGACGTAGTGCAGCACGTCGAGGATGACGACGAGGTCGCAGGCCGGCAGCGCGGCCTGCCGCATGTCGGCGCAGACAAAGCGCGGCGCCAGGGCCAGGCCCTGCAGCGCGGTCCGGCCGCGCTCGACGTCGCGCGCCATCAGCTCGATGCCGGTGTAGGCCACGGCCGAAGGCGCGGCCGGCCACGCCGCCGGCCAGCGGCCCTGCGCGGCGGCGTCGGCGCAGGCCTGCAGCAGGCTGGCCACCAGGCCCTGGCCGCAGCCGATGTCGAGCACGCGCGCAGCGGCTGGCAGGTCGCCGCGTTCGAGCAGGCCGCGGAAGACGGGGTCGCGCGCGAGCTTGCCGCGCGCCCAGTGCCAGGCCCAGCGGCCGGCGGCGCGGTAGGGCGCGCAGGCGGCCGCGTGCAGTGCCCGCCAGGCGGCGTCGGCGCTGACGTCCGAAGGGAGGGGATCGCGTTTCATGCGGCCGGCCGCGTCTGTCTCGGCGGCAGCGCCGCCCTCAGCGTCACCGGGCGCAGCGCGGCCTGGTGCAGGCGCTGCAGCAGCGGCGGCAGCACGTCCAGCAGCACCGCACGGCCGGCACCAGTGCGCGCGGCATGGCCGTCGTGCAGCAGCAGGATGTCGCCGCCGGCCAGGCCCTTGGCCAGCCGCGCTTGCACGGTGGCCGCGTCGCCGCTGCGCGTGTCGTAGCCACGGCGTGTCCAGCTCACCAGGTGCAGGCCCAGGCGGTGCAGCACGGGGTCGAGGAAGGGGTTGCGCAGGCCGGCCGGGGCGCGGAAGCAGTGCGGCGCCATGCCGGTCAGGTCGGCCAGCAGGGCCTGCGCGTCGCCGACCTCGCGCGCCAGGCCGCGCGGGCCCTGGAGCGAGAAATGGTGGCGGTGGTGGTGGCTGTGGTTCTGCACGTCGTGGCCGGCCGCGACGATGCGCCGCAGCAGCGCCGGCTGCGCCCGCGCCCGTTCGGCGATGCAGAAGAAGGTGGCACGCACGCCTGCGGCGGCCAGCAGGTCCAGCACGGCGGGGGTGACCTCGGGGTCGGGCCCGTCGTCGATCGTCAAGGCCACCTCGCCGCGGGCGGCCGCGGTGGCGGGCAGCCGCGTCACGTTGGGGCCCAGCAGCGTGCTGCGCGGCCACAGCCCGGCCGTGCCGAGCACGGCGTGGTTCAGCACCACCGCGCCCAGTGCCCACCAGGTGGCGGGCGGCCCGGCCAGCAAGGCCCCTGCGGCCACGCCGTGCAGCGCCACGCTGGCGCTGACCAGGGGCGGCGGCGACCAGCGTGCGGCGGCGGGCAGGGGCGGGGTGGCGGGAACGGGCGGCATGCAGGGAGCGCCGGCTTACTGCTGCCGACTGCCAGCGAAAAATTTTCTCACAGGGCCGCTGCCGGCCGCCGCCGCGGGGGCGAAGGCCGCCGCCAGCACCAGCGCGAGCAGCGCGCCCGGCGCGACGACGCGGCCGATGGCCGACAGCGCCGGGATCGACGACATCGCGATGAGCCCGAAGGACAGCACCGTGGTCAGGTTGGCCAGCAGCAGCGAGGCCAGCGTGTCGCTGTCGATGGCGCTGCCGGCGTCGTGGCCGGGGCGCTGCAGCAGGTCGAAGAAGAGCGCGTAGTTCGACCCCACGGCCACCACCAGCAGCAGGCCCACCAGGTGCAGGATGCCCAGGTGCACGCCCAGCGCGGCCAGGCCGCCCATGGTCAGCAGCACCGCCAGCACCAGCGGCTGGCACACCGCCAGCACGCGCCGCCACGAGCGCAGCGACACGGCCACCAGCGCCACCACGCCCAGGGCGCCCAACAGCGCCTGGGCCTGCGCCTGGCCCAGGTAGCGCGCGTACAGGCGCGTCAGCTCGGCGCCGATCTCCAGCGTCTGCGTGCCCGGCAGGCCCTGCAGCGCCTGTTCCACCGCGGCGAGGTCGATCCGGTCGCCGGCCGGCTGCAGCGGCAGCAGTGCCACCCAGCTGCGGTCGGCGCGCTGCAGCAGCAGGGCGTCGACCAGCGGCGCCAGCGCCGTGCCACGCAGCGATTCGGGGGTGATCGGCGGCAGGCTGCGCGCGCGCTGCACTTCGGCGATGAAGGGCGCCAGCCGCTCGGCCTTCAGCGGGCCGCCCTGCGTGGCCTCGGCCAGCGCCGTCTGCAGCGTCGCCGCGTCGGGCAGCGCGGCCTGGCGCGCTCGCTGGAGCTCGATGCTGGGCAGCCAGCGCGTGACGCTGTCGACACCGCCGATGGCACCCCGGGCGGCCAGCGGCTCCAGCCGCGCCACGGCGGACTCGGCGGCGCGCAGCGTGGCCTGCAGGTCGGCGGCCTGCACCACCACCAGCGCGCGCGCGTCGCCGGCACTGAGGTCGGCGCGCAGGCTGGCGTCGAGGTCGAGGTCGGCCTTGGCGATGGGGCTGAGCGAACTCAGCTCGGCCTGCCACAGCGCGCCGCGCCCCAGCAGCACGGCCGCCGCCACCACGCCCAGCGCCAGCAGCGGCCAGCGCCAGCGCGGCAGCACCGCCACCGCCCAGCCGCCGAAGCGGCCGAGCTGGCGCCGCAGCCCGGCGCCGCGCGCGCCCTGCGGCATCAGCACCGGCAGCACGAAGCGCGTGGCCAGCGCCGCGCCCAGGAGCCCGGCGACCGAGAACAGCCCCAGCTGCGACAGCCCCGGGAACCCAGAGAACACCAGCGCCGCGAAGCCGCACACCGAGGTCAGCAGGCCCAGCCGCACCGTCGGCCAGCCGCTGCGCAGCCACAGCAGCCAGCCGCCGGCGCGGGCCTGGATGAGGAAGTAGATGGCGTAGTCCACCGCCTCGCCGATGAGCGTGGTGCCGAAGCCCAGCGTGATGCCGTGCACCGAACCGAAGACCAGGCTCACGGTGACGATGCCCGCCACCACGCCCGTGGCCACCGGCAGCAGCGCCGCGCCCAGGGCCGGCAGCGAGGCGAAGGCCAGCAGCAGCAGCGTGCTCATCAGCACCGTGCCGGCGATGGCCAGCCAGCGGATCTCGCTTTCGATGAGGGCGCGGCTGTTGACGCCGAACAGCGGCGCGCCGCTGATCTTCAGGGCCAGCGGGCCGCCGACCTTGGCGAACTCGCTGCGCACGCGGGCGATGGCCACGGCCTGGGCGTCGAGGTCGGCGCCGGGCGCCTTGGTGCCGGCCACCAGCAATGCGCGGCCCCCTTGGCCTGCCTGGCGTGAGGCCCAGACGCCTTCCTCGCTGCGCGGCGCGCCCGCCGGCACCAGGCTTTCGCCGATGCGCTGGGTCTCGCCGGTGGGGTCGCGGTCGAGCAGCGGCTTGAGCGCATTGCCCAGCGGCGTGCCCAGCAGCGACAGCGTCTCGTTGATGCCTTCGCGCAGGCCGGCCGCGGTGAAGCGCTGCGCGTCGACGGCCGGGCTCAGCTGGTAGCGGTGCTCGAAGAGCCAGCTGCCGACCTGGCCCCAGGCTTCGCTCTCGCCGTTCTGCACCTGCTCGAACAGGCCGCTGGCGCGCAGCGCCGCGGCCAGCGCGCGCGAGGCGGCGGCGCGCGCCGGCGCGTCGCCGCCGTCGATGCCGATGAGCAGCGTGCGCGCCGGCACGCCGCTCTGCAGCTGCTCGATGAGCACGCGCTGCTGCGCGTCGGGGTTGGCGGGCAGGAAGGCGCTGAGGTCGGCGACGAAGGGCGTGCGCGTGATCTGCCAGGCCGCCGCGGCCATCAGCGCCAGCCACAGCAGCAGCACCGCGGCCCGCCGCCGCGGCCGCAGCGCGTCGCCCGGGCCGGTCGCCGTCATCGCGGCGCCGGCGCGGCGCTGCCCGCGGGCACGGGCGTGATCGACATCAGCGAACGGTCGCCGCCCGACAGCCACAGCTCGACGCTGCGCAGGTCGCTGCCCTGGCCGGCGATCTTCAGCTCGCGCACCTGCGCCGCCAGGCGGCCGGCCTTGGGCGTGAGGGTCAGCGTCCACAGCGCCGGGCCGCCGTCGACGCGGGCGTCGAAATACTTCTTCAGCGTGGCCGCGTCGCCGTTGAGCGTGCCGCGCAGGGCCTCGATCAGCGCCGTCAGCTCGGGCACCGCGTCGACCGCCATCTGGCGGCTGCGGCTGCCGCGCTTGAGCGTGACGACATTGCCCTCGACGCTCATCGATTCGGGAAACGGTTCCAGCGTGGTGCGGGCGAAGCGGTCGGGCGCGGTGAAGCTGAGCGTGCCGCTGGCGCGCAGCGGGCCGTCGATGCCGCTGACCGTGCGCTCTTCGGTGAAGCGCGCCTCGGCGGACTTGCGCTGGGCCAGCAGGCCGGTGAGCGTTGTCAGGTCGAAGGCCGCCCAGGCCGGCGCGGCGAAGGCCAGCAGGGCGGTCAGCCACAGGGTGCGCAGCTCAGGCATCGTGGGGGGCATCCTCGGCCCAGAAGTCGAAGAAGTTGAACCAGTTGGTGGGCGCCTCGTGCACCAGCGCTTCCAGGCGGGCGACGTAGTCGCGCAGGGCGGCGGCGATCAGCTGCTCGCGCTCGGCGGCGGCGGCCGGCGGCCGGCTGAAGTCGGCCATCTGCACGAAGCGCAGTTCGTAGCGGCGGCCGCCGAGGTAGAGCGCGACCATGAAGATGACGCGGCGGCGCAGCATCATGGCCAGGCGCAGCGGGCCGTCGGAAAAGCGCGCCGGGCGGCCCAGGAAGGGTAGCTCAAGCGTCGCACCGCGCGTGCCTTCGCCGCCGATGTGGCGGTCGCCGAGCAGGCCGACGAGGCCGCCGCCGTCGAGCCAGTCGCGGATGGCCAGCGTCGAACCCGGGCGGCCGATGGGAATGATGCCCAGCGGGAAGCTCGGCGCCAGCGCCTTGAGCACGGCGTGGATCATGCGGGCGTTGTCGGGGTACATGACCATCGCCACGCGCAGCGCGTGGCGGCTTTCGCCGACGGCGTGCAGGGCCTCGAAGCTGCCGATGTGGGCGCCGAGCAGGAAGGCGCCGCGACCCTCGGCCAGGGTCTGGTCGATGAGCTCGGCGCCGACGAGCTTCAGGTCGACCGCGTCCATGCGGCCGCTGACGAAGTAGACGCGGTCGAGCACCGTCGAGGCGAAGGCGTGGACATGGCGGTAGCGATCGCCGAAGGTCGGCGGCCGGCCCAGCACGCGGGCCAGGTAGCGCGCCGAATGCCGCCGCGCCTGGGCCGCAAAGCACAGGTAGTACAGCGTGATCGGGTGCAGCAGCAGCCGCGCCGCCGGGCGCCCCAGGCGCAGCGCGATCCAGGCCATCAGGCGCAGCGCCGGCATGCTGCCCTGCTCGCCGCGCCCGGCCCATTCGGAGGTGGCGGGGGCGGGCTTGTCGGGCGGGAAGGTGGCGCTCACGGGGCCACCCTCCGCGCTGCGCGCATCGGGATGAACGCCTGGGTGCGGCCCGGCGCGCTCATGCGCTGCCTGCCGCGAGCTGCCCGCGCGCCACGGCCACCTCGGCGGCATGGATCTCGAAGGCCACGCCGCGGCCCTGCGGGCGCAGCGCGATGCGCAGCCGCGTGCCCGGCACCACCGGCGCCAGGAACTTGGCACTGGCGATGCAAGGCGCCTCGCCCAGCGCCGCGCGCAAGGCCGGGCGCGCCTGCAGTGTCTCCATCACCAGCGACAGCAGCGCCACGCCGGGCAGCACCGGGCGGCCCGGGAAATGGCCGGCAAAGGCGGGGTGGTCGGCGGCGATGGTGACTTCGGCATCCTCCGCAGCCACCGGCGTGGCGGCGGCCGTGCCCGCCTGCGTGGCTGACAGGGTGTCGAGGGCAAAGCGGCGCAGCGCCGCGGCCGTGATCTTGCCGGTGGCCTCGCGCGGCAGCGCCGCCACCTGCAGCACGCGGCGCGGCACGAAGGCGCCTTCGATCTGCCGGCGCAGCGCTTGGATGATCTCGCGCGCCGACAGCGTCGGCGCCACCACCAGCGCCACCGGCCTCACGACGTCCTCGCCGTCGTCATCGGGCAGCCAGAAGGCACCGTCCTCGACGCCGGGGATGCGGTTGAGGTGGTAGTTCAGGTGGGCCAGCGAGCTGCGCTTGCCGGCGACGTGGATGAGGTCGTTGGCGCGGCCGAGCAGGCGGAAGTGGCGTGCGTCGACGAGCTCCAGCACGTCGGCCAGCGGCGTCGGCTCGGTGACGTGGCCGCCGGCGACGACGCAGCGCTCGCCCTGCGCGGCGTCGCTCTCGGCGCTGATGCGCAAGGCGCCCAGCGTCGTCCACAGGTCGCCTTCGGTGGTGCGCCGGCTGGCCACCTGGCCGGCCTCGGTGCAGCCGTAGATCTCGACCAGCGGCCCGGTCAGCGCGGCCTCGGCCTGCGCCGCCAGCTGCGGCGACAGCGGCGCCGTGGCCGAGAGCTGCAGGTCCACCGCCGGCAGCGCCACGCCCGACAGCAGCAGCGTCTTCAGATGGAAGGGTGTGGTCACCAGCGCGCGCGGGCGCGGCAGCTCGGCCAGGGTCTGCGCGATGTCGGCAGGGTAGAACGGGCGGCAGGCGTCCAGCGTGGCGCCGCCCAGCAGCGCCAGCAGCACGCTCGATTCGAGGCCGTAGCTGTGCTGCGGCGGCACCGTGGCCACCAGCGTCAGGCCGACCAGCGTGGGCCGGCCCAGCATCTCGGCCAGGCGCGCCGCCTCGGCGCCGATGTTGGCCACCAGCATGCCCCAGCGCTTGGTGTGCGGCTGCGGGGCGCCGGTGGAGCCCGAGGTCAGCAGGCAGGCGGCTTCCAGGTCGGCGGCCACCAGCGGCACCGCGGTGGCCGTGCCCGCCGCGGCCGGCCGCTGCACCGCCAGCCGCGGCAGCGCGCCGACGTCCAGCGTGTCGTCGTCGCTCAGCACATAGGGCGCGGCCCCCTCGGCCGGCACCTGGCCCAGCGTCGCGGGCAAGGCGTTGGGCGGCAGCAGGCTGGTCTGGCCGCGCAGCAGCGCGGCGGCCAGCGCCAGCGCGAAGTGGTAGCGGTCCTGGCACAGGTTGATGGGCCGGCCCTGCGCCGGCAGCGTCTCGGCCAGGGCCTGGGCTTCGGCGATGAAGCACCCGGCGCTGATGGCCTCGCCGCGGCGCCAGGCCAGGGTCGAGCCCAGGTCGCGCGCAGCCAGCAGCGGCAGCCGTTGGGCGCCGGGCATCAGGGCGCCTGCCCGGCGCTGCCGGCCTGGCGCCAGGCCCCGAAGGCGGCGCGGATGGAGATGCGTTCGAAGTCGGGGTGGCGACGGTAGCGGTGCGCATGTTCTGCCAGCGTCATCAGCACCGCGGCCAGCGGCGTCAGCACGTTGCAGAAGAAGCTCCACCAGGGCCAGGGCGCGAGCATGTAGATCAGCGCCGAGACCGCCACCATGGCCAGGAAGAACACCGTCCAGGCGCCTGTGACCCAGCGCGTGTAGGCGCGCATCTCGGGCGTGAAGCGCTGGTTCAGGCGCTGGTGCAGGCCTTCGGCGATGGTGGTGATGAGCGGCGTGGCGCCGCCGCGCAGCGTGCTGCCGAAGGCCCAGGCCAGCGCCAGGTGGATGCCGCCGTGCTGGAGCACGTACATGCGGTTGACGTCGTCGACGCCGCCGCGCGCCACCACCAGGGCAATGAGGGCGACGCCGGCGGCGCAGGCCAGCAGCACCGCGGGCTGGCGGCGCTGCCAGCCCGCGCCGGCCACCGCCAGCACCAGCGGCCCGAACAGCACCGCCACCGCCCACGGGCGGTTGGCGGCGTGGACCATGAGCCAGTGCGAGACCAGCGCGTAGGCGGCGAAGCCCCCCAGGGCCAGCACCAGGCCGCCCCAGCCGGCGGCGTCCCCGGCCCGCGGCTTACTGGGTGCGGTGCTGGGCGACATGCACCGCCAGGCTGCGCAGGTTCTGGAAGATCTTCTGGTTGTTCTCGTCGTCCGAGCGCAGCTGGAAGCCGTAGCGCTGCGAGACCTCCAGCGCCACCTCCAGGATGTCGATGGAGTCCAGCCCCAGGCCGTCGCCGAACAGCGGTGCCGTGGGGTCGATCTCCTCGGCCGTCATCTCCAGGTTCAGGGCGCGCACGAACAGCGCGGCGAGGTCGCGTTCCAGCGCCTCGGGCGTCTGGGCGGCAAGGTGCGCACCTGGCGCACCCGGGGCGGCAGCGCTGGCGGTGCTGGCCGCGGGCAGGGCAGCGGAGGCGGTGGGCGACACGGACACGAAAGTTTCCCCTTCAGGCGCCGCGCGGCAGGGCGCAGCGAACCCCGAATTGTAGGCCGCTGCGCCGCCGTGCCGGCCGCCTCACATACCCCTGAAAAGGTGGGCATACAGGCGGCTGGCGGTGACGGTCTCGGGGCGGCCGCGCAGCGTCAGCGTGACCTTGCCCGACTCCTCGCGCCGTGCCGTGGCGATGGCGCGCGCCTGCACCACGGTGCCGCGGTGCACCTGCCAGAACTGCGCCGGGTCGAGCTGCGGCAGCAGCTCGCGCAGCGAGATGCGCACCAGGTGCTCGCGCTCGGCGGTGACGACGCGCACGTACTTGTCGGCGGCCTCGAAGTACAGCACCTCGGACACCGGCACCAGGTGCACCAGGTTGCCGACCTGGGCCTGGATGACCTCCAGCCGCGTGGGCGCCGGGCCGGCGGCCGCGCCGAGCAGCCCGCGCAGCTGCGCCAGCGTCTGCTGCAGGGCCTCGGAAGGCGGGGCGGCCTGGGCCTGGCGGTCGGCCAGCCGCGCCTGCAGCCGCGCCACGCAGGCGGCCAGCCTGGTGCGGTCCACCGGCTTGACCAGGTAGTCGGCGGCCTGGGCCTCGAAGGCCTGCAGCGCGTAGGCGTCGTAGGCGGTGACGAAGACGAGCAGCGGGAAGGGCGCGGCGCCGGGGCCTTCGGGCCAGTCCTCGGCCAGCGCCTGGGCGGCTTCGAGGCCGCTGCAGCCGGGCATGCGGATGTCGAGGAAGCAGACCTCGGGCTGCAGCACCAGGGCCTGTTCCACCGCACGCAGGCCGTCGCCGACCTGGGCCACCACCTGCAGCGCCGGCCACAGTGCGGCGAGGTCGGCGCGCAGGCCCTCGGCCAGCAGCGGTTCGTCTTCGGCGATCAGGCAGCGGGCAGCGTTCATGGCAGGGGCGGTGGCAGTGGCAGGGTGAGGGTGACGAGGGTGCCGCCTTCGGCATCGGCGGCGGGCCCGAGTTCCAGCGTTGCGCGCTCGCCGTGCAGCGTGGCCAGGCGGCCGCGCACCTGTTCGAGGCCGAAGGACGTGCCGGTGGCGGCGCTTGCCGCGCCCAGGCCGACGCCGGTGTCGCGCACCGTCAGCACCAGGCCCCGCGCATCGCGCCGCGCCGCGACTTCGATGCGGCCGCCCTCGACCTTGGGTTCAAGCCCATGCTTGATGGCGTTTTCCACCAGCGGCTGCAGCAGCAGTGGCGGCACCGGCAGGGCGCCCAGCGCCGGCGGCAGGTCGAGCCTGACGGCCAGCCGCGGGCCCATGCGCACGGCCATCAGCGCCAGGTAGTCGGCCGCCTGCGTGAACTCGTCGGCCAGCGGCTGGGTGTCGCGGCGCGAGGCGTTCAGGGTCGCGCGCAGGAAGGCGATGAGGTGGTCGAGCATGGCCTGGGCGCGCGCCGGGTCCAGGCCGATCAGCACGCGCACCTAGGCCAGGGTGTTGAACAGCATGTGCGGCTCCAGCTGCGACTGCAGCAGCCGCAGCTGGTTCTCGGCGGCCTGCCTCTGCGCCGCCTCGGCCTGGGCGCGGGCGGCCGACAGGCGTTCCAGGATGCTCAGCACGAACACCGACACGGTGGTGCCCAGCAGGCTCATGACGAGGGTGAAGCGGGTGCTCGTGGCGTCGAGGTCCAGGAGGCTGGCCGAGCGGTACCCGGTCAGGCCGTCGGCCAGCCACATGCCCAGCAGCGGGCCGATGAACATGGCCGCCAGCACGGCCGGGAC
>CAIWPS010000022.1 GCA_903914615.1 uncultured beta proteobacterium
CGCAGCAGGCCTTCCAGGGTCTGCGCATGGCGTTCGATGTCGGCCCGCAGGGCCTGCTCGCGCTGCAGTTCCGAACGCCGCTGGCGCTGTTCGGTGATGTCCTGCAGGGCGCCGCGCAGCCGCACCGGCGTGGTTCCTTCGCACTCCACCTCGCCGACCGCGCGAACCCAGATGGAACGGCCGTCGGCGGTCACCGAGGGCAGCTCCAGGTCCCAGGACTGGCCGCGCTCCAGCGCCTGCTGCAGCGCGGCGCGCAGCAGCGGCTGCACGCCCGGCGCGTAGAAGGCCATGGCGGCCTCCAGCGAGGGCGCGTAGTCGGCACCGACGCCGTGGATGCGACGCGTCTGCTCGGTATAGCTCAGCGCCATGGTGCGCAGGTCCAGCTCCCAGCCGCCGACGTCGGCGGTGCGGCCGGCAACGTCGATGAAGGAGGCCTGGGCCCGCAACTGCTGCAGCGCCTGCACGCGCTCGGTGAGGTCCTCGACGACGCCGACGCGGGTCTGCCCTGGGCCGGCGGGCACGGCGCGGCTGCGCACGTGGCGCACGCTGCCGTCGACGCGGCGCAGGCGCAGCGCGGCGTCGAAGGGCAGCCCGCCTGCCACGGCGCGCCGCCAGGCCTCCCACACCCTGCGCCGGTCCAGCGGGTGCACCGCCCGCAGCCAGCCCAGCCCCAGGCTGCGCTGCGGCGACAGGCCGGACATCTCCGCCCAGCGCTGGTTGGCGTAGGTGCAGCGCCCGAGGTCGTCGGCGCCGTACACCCCCAGGGGCGACGATTCGGCAAGCAGGCGGTACTTTGCTTCGCTGGCGCGCAGCGCCCCTTCGGCCTGCTTGAGCGCCGTGGTCTCGGTGACCTGGACCAGGAAGCCGACGACCTTGCCGTCGCGATGGTCGGGGATGTAGTGCGCCAGGCTCGGCCGCAGCACGCCCCCGGGACCGGGGACGTCGCGTTCGAAGACCTGCGGCTCGCCGCGCAGCGCGGCTTCGATGTGCGGCGCGTTCAGCGCAAACAGCTCCTGGCCCAGCAGCTCGGGCAGGGTGGTGCCGACGAGGGCGTCGGCCGAGACGCCGAACCAGCGCTCGTAGGCGCGGTTGGCGAAGCGGCAGCGCAGGTCGCGGTCCCAGTAGGCCAGCATCGAGGGCAGCGCCTCGGCCAGCCGGGCGAGGAAGAAGGCGGAATCGCCACGCGCTGCCGGGCTCACCTTCGCACCTTCAGCCGGGCCTGCGGTAGCCGTCTTCGATCCACGCCGTGGCTGCCGCCGCGGTAAGGCGAAAGCCCGCGGCGACGCGCACTTCGGCCAGCGCCTGGCCCAGCGGGTCGTGGGCGCGCAGCACGGCGTGGGCGTCGTCGTCGTCGGCGACGATGTCCAGCGTCACCTCGACGCGCGCGCCGGCCACCGTCACCGCCACGCGCTTGTGCAGCAGCGCGTGCAACTGCTGCTCGTGCCGCCGCAGCACCTCCGACGCCGTCTTCACCAGCGTGTGGAAGGCATTGACGTCCAGCGGCTTGGGGTTCTTCTTGTCGCGCCCCATGGTCCAGGGGCCGACAAGAGCCGGCTCGGCTTGGCCGGCCTTGACCATCTCCACCGCCCAGCCCTCGTCGTCGTTGTTCTTGACGACGCGCGCCGTCCAGCCCTGGTCGCGCCACAGGCGCGGTTCGTGGATGGCTTCGTCGGCAGCGGGCGGTGGCGTCGTCATGCCGCCCATCTTAGGGCCGGCGTGAGGGCGCAGCGCCTTCAGCGCACGGTGTAGCCGCGGCCGTCCAGGCAGGCGGCGACGGCGCGCTGGAACACGGCCGCATCGGCCTGCGCCGAGGGCTGCGTCGTCGCCCAGCGGTTGCACTCCTGGCGGTCGGCCTCGAGTTGCTGCGCCGACTGGCCGTTGCGCGGGTAGATCACCGGCTCGGCGGCCCGCGGCGGAGCCGTGGGCGCCGGCGCAGGCGGCGGTGGCGGTGGCGGCGCGTTCGC
>CAIWPS010000023.1 GCA_903914615.1 uncultured beta proteobacterium
ACGCTGCAGTTCATCACCCTGAACCACCCGGTGGACTGCGGCATCTGCGACAAGGCCGGCGAGTGCACGCTGCAGGACTACCACTACGAATACAACGGCTCGCCGTCGATCTCGCGCGACGCCAAGGTGCATGCCACCAAGCACTACGACCTGTCTTCGCGCATCGTGCTGGACAACGAGCGCTGCATCCTGTGCACGCGCTGCGTGCGCTTCACGCACGAGGTGTCGAAGACCCACTCGCTGGGCGTCATCCAGCGCGGCGACCATTCGCTGATCCGCCCGGTCGAGGACGGTGCCTTCGAGACCGACGCCTATTCCGACAATGTCATCGACCTGTGCCCCGTCGGTGCGCTGCTCTCCAAGCCCTTCCTGCACCAGGCGCGGGTCTGGTACCTGAAGCCCACGCCCTCGGTATGCCCGGGCTGCGAGCGCGGCTGCAACGTCAACATCTGGCACCGCAAGAGCGAGTGGAAGCTCAAGGCACTGGACGCCAGCCGCAATGCGCGCATCGACCGCGTGACGCCGCTGGAGAACGCGGCCGTGAACGGGCCGTGGATCTGCAACAAGGGCCGCGATCTTGCGCAGGTCTTCGGGCGCGCCCGCTCGACGCAGGCCCTGCTGAAGGGCCAGGTCACCGAACTGCGCACCGCCATCGAGGCGGCACAGGACCTGCTGCGCGCCGCGCGGCACCCGGTGGCGCTGGTCTCCAATTGGGCCAGCAACGAGGAACTCGCCGCCTTCGACAAGGCGCTGGGGCTGCGGCTGGCCTGCTACGTCAAGACCGACCACCAGCCCGAGCCGGGCGAGGTGGTGCAGGACGAACTGCTCATCCGTGCCGACAAGAACCCCAACAGCGCGGGCGCGCGGGCGCTGTTCGAGCCCTTGCCCGCGGACCCGCGACAAGTCCTCACGGGCGAGACCGACCTCGTGCTGGTGTGGGGCGAAGGCTTCAGCTTCGCGCAACTGCCACCGGCCGCCAAGGTGATCTACCTGAACAGCTGGCTGCAGCCCGAGAACGGCCACGCCGACGTCTTCATTCCCGTCAGCGTGCAGACCGAGCGCAGCGGCCACTACACCAACTTCCAGGGCGTGGTCAGCGCCTTCGAGACCTGCTTCTCGAAGGCACCCGGCGTCATCGACGCCGAGGCCCTGTTCTCGGCGCTGACGGCGCCGGCCACGGCGGTGTCGCCATGACCCAGGACCTCATCGTCTACGTCATCTACATCGCCTACGCCGTGGGCATGCTGATGGGCTTCGGCACCGTGCTGACCTGGGTCGAGCGCAAGCAGGCCGCCGTGATGAGCGACCGCATCGGCGCCAACCGCGCCTACATCCGGCTGCCCTACACGCAGGTCAAGCTGGTGTGGCTGGGCCTGTTCCACGGCATCGCCGACGGCATCAAGATGCTCGTCAAGGAAGACTTCAAGCCGCGCACGCACGACTGGTATGCCTATGCGGTGGCGCCCTGGGTGGTGTTCGCGCCGGTGCTGCTGGTCTTCGGCGTCATCCCCTTCGGCGGGATGCTCGACCCCGGCAAGCTGTTCCCGGGCCTGGCCGACTGGTACGGCGGCCGCACCTACCCGATGCAGATCGCGCGGCTGGATGCCGGGCTGCTGATGGTCTTCGCCTTCAGCGGCATGACCATCATCGGCACCATGCTGGCGGGCTGGGCCTCGGCCAACAAGTTCTCGCTGCTGGGCGGCTTGCGCGCCGGCTCGCAGATGATCAGCTACGAACTGGTGATGGGGCTGACCGTGCTCGGCCTCATCCTGGTCTTCGGCACCGTGGACCTGGGCTCGATGGTGAAGCAGCAGTCGGGCCTGGTATGGGGCTTCCTGCCGGCCTGGGGCGTGGTCTACCAGCCCTTCGCGGCGGTGCTGTTCATGACCGCGGCCATCGCCGAGAACAAGCGCATCCCCTTCGACCTGCCCGAGGCCGAGTCCGAGCTCATCGCCGGTTTCTACACCGAGTACAGCGCGATGAAGATGGGCCTGTTCATGTTCGCCGAGTTCATCGAGATCGCCATCATCGGCGCCCTCTTCACCACGCTCTTCCTCGGCGGCTACAACCTGCCCTACATGAACGACAGCGGCTTCGCGCTGCCCGGCGGCGGCACGCTGGCGCTGAGCCACGGCGCCGTCGTCGTCACCCAGCTCGTGGTCTTCCTGCTCAAGGTGCTGGTGGTGTGCAGCTTCCAGATCCTGGTGCGCTGGACGCTGCCGCGCTTCCGCTACGACCAGGTGCTGAGCTTCGCCTGGAAGTTCATGCTGCCGCTGGCGCTGGCCAACCTGACGGTGACCGTGCTGCTGGTCTGGCTGCACCAGAAGGGGCTGGGGTCATGACGCCCTACAAGCGCAAGACCTACTGGAACGAGCCCGCGCAGACGGGCTGGGACCGCAGCTACCTGCCCGAGATCCTGCGCGGCCTGGCCATCACCAGCCGTGTCTTCCTGCGCAACATGGGGCGCTGGATGACGGGCAGGAAAGGCGCGCTGACGACCTACTACCCCGAAGAGACGCGCGCCGACTACGCGCCGCTGAACCGCGGCAAGCATGTGCTGACGCAGCGCCCCGACGGCAGCCCGCAGTGCATCGCGTGCAACCTGTGCGCCACCGTCTGCCCGGCCAAGGTGATCGAGATCGAGGCCGGCTTCGACCCCGCCGACACCGCGCACCCGAAGTTTCCGCTGCGCTTCGAGATCGACTATTCGCGCTGCGTCTTCTGCGGCCTGTGCGTCGAGGCCTGCCCCGAGGACGCCATCCGGATGGTCAAGGAAACGCCGGGCCTGACCAGCGACGGCCGCATGCAGATGTGGCTGACGCGCGACGAGATGCTGAGCTGGCAGCCGGCGAAGGACGTCGCCAAGCCCTATCCCCCCAAGGGCGCGCCGATGCACCAGGAGCACAGGCCATGATCGCCCTCATCGACGGCCTGCTGCACAACCTGGACACGCTGCTGCTGCTGGTGTTCTGCCTGTGCGCGCTGACCGGCGCCACGCTGATGATCTTCCTGCGCCAGCCCATGCGCGTGGCGATGGCGCTCATTTCCACGATGGTCTTCCTCGGCGGCATCTACGGCCTGCTGGGCGTGCACTTCATCGCCGCCTTCCAGGTGCTGATCTACGTCGGCGCGGTCATGGTCTTCATGGTCTACGTGATCATGCTGCTGGAAGTGCGCGAGCACGGCGGCACGCGCTACTCGCGGCTGCTGTGGCCGGGCCTCATCGGCTTCTTCATGCTGCTGGGCGTGATGCTGATCAGCCTCTGGCGCCCGCTGCCCTCGCCGCGCGACATGGGCTCCAGCGCCGCCTTCGGCATCGGCAAGTTCTCGGTCGCCTTCCTGAACGAATACTGGCTGCAGTTCGAGCTGACCTCGGTGCTGCTGGTGGCCGCCGTGGTGGCCGCGCTGGCGGTCATCCGCGTCAGCCGGCGCGCCGCCAACCGGACGCCCGTCCATGGATAGGACCCAGCTGCTGCTGCTCGTGGCCGTGGGCCTGTTCTCGCTCGGCCTGCTGGGCGTGATCGTGCGCCGCAACGTGCTGGTGATGCTGATGTGCATGGAACTGATGCTCAACGGCGTCAACCTCAGCCTGGTCACCTTCGCACAGCAGACCAACACCACGGCCGGCGCCGTGCTGGTGTTCCTGACCTTCGTCGTCGCCACCGCCGAGATCGCGCTGGCCATCCCCATCGTGCTGCTGCTGGTCCGCGACAAGCGCACGCTGGACCTCGACGCGTACAGCGACCTGAAGGGCTAGCGCCGTGCTCACCGCCATCGTCCTGCTGCCGCTGCTGGGCTTCCTGCTCAACGGCGTGCTCGCCACCCGCCTGGGTGGCAACCTCGTCGGCAAGCGATTCGTCACCGCGGTGGGTTGCGGGCTGCCGCTGCTCGCCTTCGCGCTGGTGGTGCAGGCCTTCTTCACGCTGCAGGCGCAGGCCTGGCAGCCGCTGGTCGAAGTCGCCTACCGCTGGGCGCTCATCGGCGACCAGCCCTTCGAGATCGCCTTCTACTTCGACCGCCTGACGGCGGTGATGGCGCTCATCGTCACCGGCGTGGGTTCGGTGATCCATGTCTATTCCGTCGGCTACATGGCGCACGACAAGGGCTACGGCCGCTTCTTCGCCTACCTCAACCTGTTCCTGTTCTTCATGCTGCTGCTGGTGCTGGGGCGTTCGCTGCTGGTGCTGTTCGTGGGCTGGGAAGGCGTGGGGCTGGCTTCCTACCTGCTCATCGGCTTCTGGTTCGACGACCTGGCCAACGCGCGCGCCGGCAAGAAGGCCTTCATCACCAACCGCATCGGCGACGCCGGCTTCCTGCTCGGCATGTTCCTGCTGTACTTCGCGCTCGGCACGCTGGACATGGACCGCATCAACGCCGCCTTCAACGGCGCGACGGCGCCCACGGTGTCGGCCAGCCTGGTCGGCATCCTGCTGTTCGTCGGCGCCAGCGGCAAGAGCGCGCAGATCCCGCTGCACGTCTGGCTGCCCGACGCGATGGCCGGGCCGACGCCGGTCTCGGCGCTGATCCACGCGGCCACGATGGTCACCGCGGGTGTCTACCTGGTCGCGCGCATGTCGGGCATCTACCTGCATGCGCCGGAAGCCTCCGCGGTGATCGCCGTGATGGGCGTGGCCACCGCCTTCTTCGCCGCCACCGTGGCGCTGGTGCAGACCGACATCAAGAAGGTGCTGGCCTATTCGACGCTGTCGCAGCTGGGCTACATGTTCCTGGCGCTGGGCGTCGGCGCCTACGGCGTGGCCATCTTCCACGTCGTCACCCATGCCTTCTTCAAGGCCTGCCTGTTCCTCGGTGCGGGCAGCGTCATCCACGCGCTGGGCGGCGAGCAGGACGTGCGCAGGATGGGCGGCCTGGCGAAGAAGATCCCGCTCACCTTCTGGACCTTCGCCATCGCCACCGCGGCCATCGCCGGCATCCCGCCGCTGGCCGGCTTCTTCAGCAAGGACGAGATCCTCTGGTATGCCTTCGCCAGCGAGCGCGGCGGCTCGCCGCTGCTGTGGCTGGTGGGCGCAGCCACCGCGCTGATGACGGCCTTCTACATGTTCCGCCTGCTGTGGCTGACCTTCCTCGGCAAGTCGCGCATGACGCATGAGGTGGAACACCACGTCCACGAATCTCCGGCCAACATGACCGGCGGGCTGGTGCTGCTGGCCGTGCTGTCCGCTGTCGGCGGCTTCATCGCGCTGCCGCACTTCCTGGAACCGCTGCTGCCGCTGCCGGCCGTGCACGAATCGCTGGAGCACTACGAGACGCCGCTGCTGGTGCTCTCGGTGGTGCTGGCGCTGGCCGGGCTGGGCGCTGCGGCCTTCCTGTACGGCGGCTCTTCGGCGCGCGTCGACGCGCTGGCGGCGCGCTTCGCCACGCCGCACCGCTGGCTGCTGCACAAGTACTACATCGACGAGCTCTACGAGCGCGTCATCGGCAAGCCGCTGGTGTGGATCTCGGACTACGTGTTCCTGCGCTTCGGCGACCGCTTCCTGCTCGACGGCACACTCAACGGCCTGGGCGCCCTGGGTCGCCTCAGCGGCGGCGTGCTCGGCCGCGTGCAGGCCGGGCGGCTGAACCTCTACGTGTGGTTCGTGCTCGTCGGCATCGTCGGCGCGCTGCTGTGGAGCTGGCACCATGTCTGACGCCGGCCTGCTCAATGCCGTGCTGTTCCTGCCGCTGCTGGGCATCGGCCTGCTGCTGCTGACACCCGCGGGCAGCCACGAGACCACGCGCCGCGTCACGCTGGCGGTGATGGTGGTGCAGCTGGCCTTCACCGCCTGGCTGTACCTGGAGTTCGACGCCCGCGTCGCCGGCCTGCAGTTCGAGACCCGAGTGCCCTGGATCGCTGCCTGGGGCGTGAACTACCAGATCGGCCTCGACGGCGTGAACGTCCTGCTGGTGCTGCTGACAGCCTTCCTCGGGCCGCTGGTCGTCGCCGGCGCGTACACCGCCATCACCAAGGACGTGAAGCTGTTCTACGCCATGGTGCTGCTGATCCAGTTCGCGATGATGGGCACCTTCCTGGCCCAGGACCTGTTCCTGTTCTACGTGTTCTGGGAAACGATGCTGATCCCGATGTTCCTGCTCATCGGCATCTGGGGCGGCGAGAGGCGCATCTACGCCACCATCAAGTTCTTCCTCTACACCGCCTTCGGCAGCATCCTGATGCTGGCGGCGCTGATCTACCTCGTCTGGTCGCTGCAGCAGACCAGCGGCGTGGCGTCCTTCGCCTTTGCGGATCTCGTGAAGACGCGGCTGCCGCTCGCGACGCAGAACTGGCTGCTCGCGGCCTTCGCGCTGAGCTTCGCGATCAAGGTGCCGATGGTGCCGCTGCACACCTGGCTGCCCGACGCGCACGTCGAGGCGCCGACGACGGGCTCGGTGATCCTGGCCGGCGTGCTGCTGAAGATGGGCACCTACGGCTTCATGAAGCTGGGCTTCCCGCTCTTCCCCGACGCCACCCATGTCTTCACGCCGCTGCTGATGACGCTGGCGGTGGTCAGCATCGTCTACGGCGCCTGCCTGGCGCTGGTGCAGAACGACATCAAGAAAATCATTGCCTATTCCTCCATCAGCCACCTGGGCTACGTGATGCTGGGCCTGCTGAGCCTGGAGCTCACGGGCATCCAGGGCGCGGTGATCCAGATGGTCAGCCACGGGCTGGTGGCCGCCGGCCTCTTCCTGATGGTGGGCATGATCTACGAGCGCTGCCACAGCCGCGAGCTGGCGGCCTACGGCGGCATCGCCAAGCTGCTGCCGGTGTATTCGGTGTTCTTCATGGTGCTGACGCTGGCCTCGGTGGGGCTGCCCACCACCAGCGGCTTCACCGGTGAATTCCTGGTGCTGCTGGGCGCCTTCAAGGGGGCGTGGCCGCAGTACCTGGCCGGCTACGCGCTGCCGCTGGTGCTGGCGGTGGTGGCGGTGTCGGGGGTGGTGCTGGGTGCGCTGTACATGCTGCGCTTCGCGCTCACCTTCCTCTACGGCGCCGCCAAGGCGCCGCACCACAGCGAAGCCCACCCGCTGCGCGACCTGAGCGGGCGCGAGAAGACCATCCTCGCCCTGATCGTCGTGGCGGTGTTCGCCCTCGGCCTCTTCCCCGACGAAGCCCTGCGCAAGACCGAGCTCGCCGCCCGGGCCTACCAACAGCTGGTGAGCACGCCGCGCCTGCCCACCGGAGCCGCGCCATGAACACTTCCGCCGTGCTGACGGCGATGCTGCCCGAACACCTGCTGCTGCTGGGCATCGTGGCGCTGCTGATCCTCGGCATCACCGGCCGCGGCCAGCGCGCCGCGCTCTTTGTGGCGCTGCTGGCCGTCGCCGCGGCGGCCGTCGCCGCAGCGAGCCTGGCACTGGGCGGCTATGCGGCCGCGCCCTTCGCCGGCCAGTTCTCGGTGAGCCCGCCCACGCTGATGGCCAAGGCGCTGGTGCTGGCGCTGGTGCTGCCGGTGCTGCTGATGTCGCGCGACGACTTCGCCGACGGCGAATTCCCCATCCTCATCCTGTCGTCGCTGTACGGCGTGTGCCTGATGCAGTCGGCCGACAGCTTCCTGACGCTGTTCCTGGGCCTGGAGATCATGTCGCTGCCGGTCTACGTGCTGGTGCTGCTGGCCTACCGCCGGCCGCAGAGCGCCGAGGCGGCGCTGAAGTACCTGGTGCTGGGCGGCACCGCCAGTGCCACCTTCCTGATGGGCGTTTCGCTGCTCTACGGCACCAGCGGGTCGATGGCGGTGAGCATGTTCCCGCTGGCGCTGTCGGCCGACAGCAGCCTGCTGCGTGCCTCGGTGGTGCTGATCGTGCTGGCCTTCTTCCTCAAGGCCGCGATCGTGCCCTTCCACACCTGGGCGCCCGACGCCTATGAAGGCGCCAGCGTGCCGGTCACCGCCTACATGGCGGTGGTCGTGAAGGCCGCGGTGCTGCTGGCCGTGGTGCGACTGTTCGGCCGCGCCTATGTGGCGACACCGATGCTGCAGATGCTCGCGGTGCTGCCGCTGGCATCGATCGCCTGGGGCAACCTGGCGGCGATGCGCCAGCAGAGCCTGCGGCGCATGATCGCGTACAGCTCCATCGCCCATGCCGGCTACCTCTTCTACGCCCTGCTGGGCGCGCCTGAGGGGCGGCTGCAGTCGGTGGTGTTCTACCTGCTGTCCTACGGCGTGCTGAACCTGCTCGCCTTCGCGGCACTGCCCGCGGCCGCCGACGACGGCGAACGCGACCGGCTCGACAACCTCAAGGGCCTGTTCCACCGCGCGCCCTTCTCGGCGCTGATGATCGGCATCGCGATGCTGTCGCTGGCCGGCATACCGCCCTTCCCCGGCTTCATCGGCAAGTTCCTGATCTTCAAGAACGTGATGGCTGCGGGCCACACCGGCTATGCCGTGATGGGCCTGCTGGGCAGCTACCTCGGCATCTACTTCTACCTGCGCGTCATCCAGTTCATGTTCATGAGCCCGGATGCGGCGGTGGCCAAGAGCCCCAGCCCGCGCGGCCTGGCGCGCGGCGCCAGCGTGGCCTGCCTGGTGGCGGCGCTGGCCGTGGCGGTGTTCCCGGGCTGGGTGCTCGCCCACCTCTGAACCTGCCCACGGCGGCCGCGCCGGCGCCGCGATGCGAGCCCTCCGCGCGCACGGCGCGGGTCCGCTTTGTGTGCGCCCGGGCGCTGCGCGTTCCCTGCCGTCTTTACAGGCCTTCACACGCGTTGATCCACATCAACGGCAGGGCCGACCGTCTATTGCCGCCACCCACCGCGCGCAGTGCAATCGAACCCATGGTTATGTCTCTGTTGCGTGGACGAAGGAGAACTCTTGTGAACAATCGTGACTCATCAAGTCACATTCCGCTCTCGAACCGCTGGACCACCTTCGCCATGGCGACCGTGGTCGCTGCGGTTCTGGCGGCTTGCGGCGGTAGCGGCGATACAGGCCCGGCCGGCCCGGCGGGTGCGAACGGCACCAACGGCACCAATGGCACCAACGGGACCAACGGCACCAACGGCGTCGCGACGCTGAACCTGGGCAGCAACGCCAATGCACCCAGCACTGCCACGGCAGCGGCATGGTCGGCGCTGCAGCCGCAGGTCACCGTCACCAGCGTCAGCATCGCCGGCGCCCCCGTGGTCAGCTTCAAGGTCACCGATGCTTCCGGCAACCCGGTCGTCGGCCTGGGCGGCAAGTCCAAGAGCAGCACCGCCACGGTGGCGGGGCTGACCAACATCGCCTTCACGCTGTCCAAGCTCGTGCCCGCCACCACCGTGGCCGTCAACGGCGCGGCGCTGCCGGCCGAACCCAGCAAGTGGGTGAGCTACCTCGTCACGCGGCCGCCCACCGTCGCCGAAGTCACGGCCACGCCGGCCACGTCGTCCTGCGACAAGGCCACGGCGGCCACGGTGTGCGGCACCTACCCGACCTCCGACACCCAGGGCACCCTGGTCGACAACGGCGACGGCACCTACAAATACACCTTCTACCGCGACATCACCAAGGCGGCCGCGACGGTGGCCACGCTGGTCGACTCGGCCGACGGCCTGTCGAAGAAGGCCGACCTCGGCGACCTCAGCTACGTGGCCACGGCCACGCACCGACTGGGCATCATCATCAGCGGCAGCGCGCCCGGCACCGGCACCAACACGCCGACCGCCGTGCAGTCCGTGACCCCGGTGCCGATGGTCAGCACCTACAACCTGGGCTACGACTTCGTGCCCGCCGGTGGCGCGCCGACGGTGACGCGCGACATCGTCGTCAAGGCCTCGTGCACGGTCTGCCACGACGGCAAGGGCATCGGCCACGTCTCCACCGCCAACGGCACCAACGGTGTCCCGGCGGGCAGCTACGTCGGCCGCAACGACCCGCGCCTGTGCGTGACCTGCCACACCGACCAGATCAAGTACTCGTTCAACAACGGCCAGTCACCGCTGACCGCCAACGGCCTGGCCTTCGCGGTGCAGTCGGGCACCAACGCCGTCGTTCGCCCCGCACAGGCCATCCTGTACGGCAACGCGGTCGGCAACTACCCGGCGCTGATCCACAAGACGCACATGGGCGACGAGCTCATCCTGCAGGGCTACAACTACAACAACAACGGCGGCGCGCAGCAGTTCAACACCGTCGGCTTCCCGCAGGACCCGGCCAACTGCACCACCTGCCACACCGGCAGCACCGGCACGGCCAACACCAACGTCACCACCAACGGCGACAACTGGCAGAACAACCCCAGCATCCTGGCCTGCGGCGCCTGCCACGACGGCATCAACTTCGCCACCGGCACCGGCGTGACGCTGGCCGACGCGGCCAAGGACACCGCCGCCAAGGTACCGGTGGGCACGACGCAGACCGGCCACGTCGGCGGCGCCAAGGCCGACAACACGACCTGCGTGCTGTGCCACAACAGCACCACGATCCCGGTCTACCACCAGACCAATTACGCCACGCCGGCCAACCCGGTGGCGGCCTCGGGCATCGCGTCCTTCGCCTACAACATCAAGAGCGTGACGGTGACCGCCGGCGGCAACCCGGTGATCACCTTCCAGATCCTGAAGAACGGCACGGCCTTGACTTCGCTGCCGGTGCCGGCGCTGGTGACCAACGCCGCCAACGGGCAACAGGTCGTCTCGCCGCAGTACGAGCCCGTCCCCGGCTTCGCCGGCGGGCCCAGCCTGTACGCCGCCTTCGCGGTGCCGCAGGACGGCATCGCAGCACCCGCCGACTTCAACGTGCAGCGCAGCGTCTCGCTGGCCAGCGTGCTGATTGCCGCGGGTTCGCCCAAGGCCGGCAGCCTGAGCAACACCGTGTCGAACGGTGCCTACCAGGCCGACGCCAACGGCTACTTCACGGCCACGCTGACCGGCGACACGGTCGGCCAGCCCAAGGGGGCCTGCGCGGCGCCGGTGGCCCCGGCCACGGCGCAATGCGTCATCACCGCCGTGCTGCCGACACCGCTGGTCATTCCCGCCAGCGCCAAGATGGTGACGGGCGCGATCATCGGCGGCTTCACGCAGAAGACGGCCACGGGCTACCCGTACACGGCGGCCAATGTCGCGGTGAACCCGACGACCTCGGCCTCCGGCGGCATCGCCACCGTGGCCGTGCTCAAGAAGCTGGTCGCCACCGGCTACACGGCACGCCGTGTCGTCGTCGACGTCAACCGCTGCAACACCTGCCACGACCAGCTGGGCACCAACCCCAGCTTCCACGGCGGCGTGCGCAACGACCCGACGGCCTGCGGCTTCTGCCACACGACCAACGGCGTGGACACGGGCTGGTCCTACAACGTCAGCACCTTCATACACGGCATCCACGGCGCCAGCCAACGCTCGGTGCCCTACACCTGGCAGTCTGGCGCATACGTGAGCACGCTGTATCCGGGCCTGCTGAAGGACTGCAGCCAGTGCCATGTGCCCAATGCCGTGAACTACGGGCCCACGGGCATGGCGCTCGCGCCCAGCCTGCTGTGGACGACCAACGCCACCGGCACGACGGCGGCGCCGGGTGCAGGCACTTCGCCCTATATCGCGCAGACCGCCGGAACGAAGTACGGCCTGGCCTTCGCCTTCACGGCGGCGGGCAACACGGTGTCTTCGTACACGCTGGTTGACGGCACGGTGATCCCCACCCAGGTCGCGCCGGCCGCTGGCTACACGCGCCCGGCTGAAGCCACAACGCTGGTGAGTTCGCCGATCGCCGCCGCCTGCTTCAGCTGCCACGACACGACGTCCGACAAGGCGCACTACATCACCAACGGCGGCGCGATCTACGAGGCGCGCAGCACGGCGCTGGTGAAGACCGAGGCCTGCCTGGTCTGCCACGGTGCCGGCAAGGAACTGGACGTGGCGGCGGTGCACCACTGAACCGCGCGGCCTGCGGGCCGCACCCTGCCACGGCCCGGGAGCGCAGCGCGTTCCCGGGCCTCTTCTTTTGGGCGCGGCCATGTGGTGCCGGCAGGGTCGAACAGGGCGTCGCGGCGGACCCACAAGTCCTTCATAAAACTTCACTCCCTGGCCCGTTGATCCACATCAACCGGGGTCCGGGCTTGCCTTGTTCCCCCTCCGGGTCAGCGGTGCAATCCATCGACCGAATCCACCGTAGTTCCATCGACCGAGGAGAGAGACCGTGAAGCCAAGAGACCCGACGGGTGCAAGCCCGCACACACCACGCTGGAGCCGGTTCGCCGCAACGGCGATCCTGGCGGCCATCCTTGCCGGTTGCGGCGGCAGCGATGGTCCCGCAGGCCCTGCCGGCCCCGCCGGTGCGAACGGCACCAATGGCACGAACGGCACCAACGG
>CAIWPS010000024.1 GCA_903914615.1 uncultured beta proteobacterium
AGCAGCACGATGAGGTGGATCTCGGGGTGGTTGGCAACCAGGGCATGGGCGATGTGCTGCATCATCACCGTCTTGCCGGTCTTGGGTTGCGCCACCAGCAGTGCGCGCTGGCCTTTGCCGATGGGTGCGACGAGGTCGATGATGCGACCGGTGATGTTCTCGTCGGCCTTGATGTCGCGTTCGAGCTTGAACTGCTGCGTCGGGAACAGCGGCGTCAGGTTCTCGAACATGATCTTGTGCTTGCTCTCCTCAGGGGTGAGCCCGTTCACGCGATCGACCTTGACGAGGGCAAAGTAGCGCTCGCCGTCCTTGGGCACCCGCACCTCGCCTTCGACCATGTCGCCGGTGTGCAGGTTGAAGCGGCGGATCTGGCTCGGCGACAGGTAGATGTCGTCGGTACTGGCCATGTAGCTGGCCTCGATGCTGCGCAGGAAGCCGAAGCCGTCGGGCAGCACTTCGAGCACGCCGTCGCCGAAGACCTGTTCGCCGGCCTTGGCGCGCTTCTTCATGATCGCGAACATCAGTTCCTGCTTGCGCAGGCGCTGCACGTTCTCGATCTCGAGGGCTTCGCCCATGGTGATGAGTTCCATCACGGGCTGGGCCTTGAGTTCGGACAGATGCATGGGGGCACCCTCGGGGAGATGTACCTGGGCTGACGCGCGACATTGCGCGGGCTAGGCAACTTTTCAACTGGTGGTTTGGCGCCGGACCCACGCTTACGGCCTGCGGTGCGCCGGCGTGTGGCCAGCGGGGCGTGCGTGGTGGCGGGTCAGCCGACAGGCCCTCTTGGAGCCCGCCGGTGACGAAGATTATAGATGACCGTCGATGAAGGCGGTGAGCTGGGCCTTGGAAAGCGCGCCGACCTTGGTCGCCGCGAGCTTGCCGCCCTTGAACAGCATCAGCGTCGGGATGCCGCGGATGCCGTAGTTCGAAGGCACCTCGCGGTTCTCGTCGACGTTCATCTTGGCGATCTGCAGGCGGCCTTCGTAGTCCTTGGAGACCTCGTCCAGGATGGGCGCGATCATCTTGCAGGGGCCGCACCACTCGGCCCAGTAGTCGACGAGCACCGGCTTGTCGGACTCGATGACGTCGCTGCCGAATGAATCGTCGGTGACGTGCTTGATCAGTTCGCTGCTCATGACGGGGGTTCTCCGAAGTGCCAGGGCTGCAGGCAGATGCTGCGCAGGCGACCGGGCACAATCAATTTTGGCACAAGGGCCCTGCAGGCCAGGCCAGGCCGGCACGCATTCTCCTCATGGTGACGATAGAAGAAATCTCGCTGCCGCAGGCTGCGCCCGCCGCCGAGCTGTGGGCCGCCGTGGCCGCGCAGACCGGCGACTGGCTGCGCCGCCGCGGCCTGTCCCCGCGCGACGCCGTCATGCTGGTGCCCTACGCGGCGCTGCTCGGTCCGGCACGCGATGCCCTGGCCGCCGCCGGCGGCTGGATGCCGCGCGTGGAGACGGCGCTGACCTTGGCGGCGTCGCTGGGCCCGCCCGTGGCGGCCGAGGCCGGCCAGTGCAGCGGCGACACCACCGCCGACCGCCTGCATGCCGCCGCCCTGCTGCGCCGCCTGCCCTGGGGTGCAGCCTGGGAATCGCGCGACCCCGCCGGCTTCGGCCGCATCGTCGCCAGCGTCGTCGATGCCGCGCAGGCGCTGCGCGAGGCCGCACTGGCGCAGCCGCCGCAGGCCCGCGCCGGCTGGTGGACCGATGTGCGCACGCAGGCCGGTGGCGGCAGCGCCGCGGCGGCGGTGGAGGCGCTGCTGCTGCGCGTGGCGATCGAGTGGGCTGCGGCCGGCGCAGCGGCCGCCAGCGACCGCCTCTTCGACCTGCGCCCCGCGGCCTGGATCGCGCTGCGGCTGGGCGGGCCGGACGCCCTCGCCGAGAGCCTGCTGGCGCAGGGTTGCGCACCGGCGCTGCGCCTGCGTGCCGACCCGCCCGACGAGCTGCCCTACGCCCATGCCGCGCTGGCGCCCGGCGTCGAGCGCATCCGCTGCGACGACTTCGAAGCCGAGGCGCAGGCCACCGCGGCCACGGTCATCGACGCGCTGCAGGCCGGCCGCGCCCCGGTCGCGCTGGTGGTGCTGGACCGCGAGCTGGTGCGCCGCGTGCGCGCCCTGCTCGAGCGCGAACGGGTGCCGCTGCTCGACGAGACCGGCTGGCTGCTGGCCACCACGCGCGCCGCGGCGCGGCTGCTGGCCCGCCTGCGCGCGGCGCTGCCGG